>NZ_VXCT01000050.1:0-36867 GCF_052850535.1 Shewanella sp. 1180_01 | reverse complement strand
TACGTTGACAGAAGGAATAAAAAATTTAGCAGCCATAAAATCCACCTATTTTCTTGTAAAGATTAAGTTGTGTTCTTTTCTGGTGATCAAGCTACCAATTTGGAGGTAGTGAAAGTGTGAGCTCGATCGAGTTCGGCGCTTATCTGGGGGCAATTTCCCACTAAAGTTGGAACTCGGTAACTAAACTTCGGACTTTTATGACGGGTATTAGTGTTGGCGTACGATATGGTTTTTCTGGGGGGGAGCGCCAGTGATGATGCATCATTTTTGTGTGTTTTTTACTGGTCTTGTTATCTCACTTTTCATCCCAATTTTTAGCTAAAATTTGACGGCTCAATTGTTAAATCTAACAGAGGTTAAACCTCATTAATACTCTCATTCGTAGCATTAACTTCAGTTAATTAGTTTGATATCTAATATTAATTTCTGCGTACTGCTGTGGTTGTGGTAGGGCCGCAAGTCAAAGAAATCTATACATTTATCTTGTTTTTACACATTAATTATTTTTTTCATAACTAACTTGTGAGCTTTGTCACTGTGCTATTTTAGGTTGATAGTTACATCACTAATCATTATCATGATTGTTAATTGAACGTTCAATTAACGTCGTTCAGAGTATTGAGAGAGTGGTTATTCCTTGAGTATTTATGCCTAAAGCCGCAATGAAATTGATACGCAGACAGCAGCTTATCGATGCGACATTAGCATCGGTTGCCTTGCATGGATTGCAGCACACGACTATCAACAGCATTAGTCAGTTGGCGGGAATGTCGTCGGGGATCATCAGTCATTATTTCAGTGGTAAGCAGGGCTTGATCCAAGCGACGCTACGCCACTTGCTCGAGCAGTTAAAGCAGGCGTTGCTCAATCGAATCCAAGGACAAGTGTTGGCGCCAACAGAGCGCTTAATGATGATAGTTGAAGCGAATTTTACCGAGTTACAGCGCTCACGAAATGTCACTCACACTTGGCTGAGTTTTTGGGCACAGGCCGTCCACGATCCCCAGTTAGCCCGTTTGCAGAATATTAATAGTCGCCGCTTATACAGCAACTTACATTTTTCCTTTCGGCACGTGTTGCCCAAAGAGTTTGCCCTGATGGCTGCTGAGCAAACGGCGGCGATGATCGATGGATTTTGGTTACGCAGCGCCTTAAGTGAAACCCCTGAACAGGATTTTGTTCAGGCCGAAAAATTATGCAAAACCTTTATCCACAATGTGATAAAGCAGCATGGAGTCAAAACATGTCAGTAGAAGTACAGTACAACTTTATTGCGGGTCAGTTGCTCGCTAACGATAGCGGCGAAACCTTCGACGTCGTTAATCCTGCCACAGGACAATTGGCGTACCGAGTGCAAGTGGCCGATGAAAAAATTCAGCAAGCGGCCATCGAGAGCGCCAAAAAAGGCTTTGCGATTTGGTCTGCCATGAGTGCCACCGAACGCAGTCGTATTCTATTAAACGCGGTCGCATTATTGCGCGCTCGTAATGATGAACTCGCGGCAATCGAAGTGCGCGACACAGGTAAACCTTGGCAAGAAGCCTCAGTGGTTGATGTGGTCACAGGCGCTGATGCCATTGAGTTTTTCGCCCATATCGCCCCTGGGCTTGAGGGCGCGCAGCAGCAAGTCGGTGGGGATTTTTATTACACCCGCCGCGAGCCTTTAGGCATTTGCGCTGGCATTGGCGCTTGGAATTATCCATTGCAAATCGCCTGTTGGAAGGCTGCGCCGGCCTTAGCCAGCGGCAATGTGATGATTTTTAAACCTTCGGAAGAAACGCCGCTTGGCGCACTGAAATTAGCGCAACTCTTAAGTGAGGCGGGTTTGCCCGATGGCGTATTTAACGTCGTGATGGGCGATGGCAAGGTTGGCGCTTGGTTAACGGGACACCCGGATATTGCCAAAGTGTCTTTCACTGGTGAAGCCGGTACCGGTAAGAAAGTCATGGCCGCGGCGGCAAGTTCATTAAAAGACGTCACTATGGAACTCGGCGGTAAATCACCGCTTATCGTATTTGACGATGCCGATATCGACAATGCCGTTTCAGGTGCCATGCTCGGTAACTTCTACACCCAAGGTGAAATCTGCACCAATGGGACGCGAGTGTTTGTCCATGAGTCGGTTTATCAAGACTTTATCGAAAAACTGCTTATGCGTACTCAAACCAATATCGTGGTGGGCGATCCTATGGCGCCAGAGACTAATTTTGGCGCCTTGATCTCCAAAGATCACCAGCAAAAAGTGCTCGATTATATTCAGCAAGGTATCGATGACGGCGCAACTCTGCTAACTGGTGGTACAGCATTAACGCCTGAAAATGCTCCCAATGGTTACTTTGTCGCCCCAACCATTTTCACCGATTGCACCGACGAGATGCGTATCTGTAAAGAGGAAATCTTTGGCCCTGTGATGTCGGTACTCACCTTTAAAGATGAAGCCGAAGTGATTGCTCGGGCAAACAATACCGCCATGGGCTTAGCTGCTGGGGTGTTCACCCAAGATATCAGCCGTGCACATCGGGTTATTCATCAGTTACAAGCAGGTATTTGCTGGATCAATGCCTATGGCGCATCGCCAGCAGAAATGCCAGTAGGTGGGTATAAGTTGTCGGGTATTGGCCGTGAAAACGGCAGCGAGACACTCAAGCATTACACCCAAGTTAAAGCCGTTTACGTGGGTCTGCAGCCCTTAGAAAGCCCATTTTAAGGAGGCATTTTGACTCAGTCATTAGAGCAAAAATATTATAATTACATCATAGTTGGCGCAGGCTCAGCGGGTTGTGTGCTCGCTAATCGTCTGTCAAAGGATCCTAAAAACGAAGTGCTGTTATTAGAAACAGGTGGCAGCGATAAGAGCATCTTTATTCAGATGCCGACGGCGTTATCGATTCCGATGAACAGCCCTAAATTTGCTTGGCAGTTTGAAACTGAGCCTGAGCCATATTTAGATAATCGCAAGATGCATTGTCCTCGGGGCAAGGTGCTTGGCGGTTCATCGTCGATCAACGGCATGGTGTATGTCCGGGGTCATGCCAGAGATTTTGATGAGTGGCAGGCGCAAGGGGCGACCAACTGGGATTATAGCCATTGCTTACCGTACTTTAAAAAGGCAGAAACCTGGGCCTTTGGTGGCGATGAGTATCGCGGCGAGTCTGGGCCGTTAGGCGTGAATAACGGCAACCAGATGCAAAATCCCTTATACCAAGCCTTTGTGGATGCGGGCATCGCGGCGGGGTATTTATCGACCGCAGATTATAATGCGGCGCAGCAAGAAGGTTTTGGTCCTATGCATATGACGGTCAAAAAAGGCGTGCGTTGGTCTACCGCTAATGCCTATTTACGCCCGGCGATGGCCAGACGTAACCTCACTGTGTTGACCCACACCTTAGTGCACAAAGTGTTATTGGAAGGGCAAGCGGCCGTTGGCGTTCGCATTGAGCACAAAGGCAAAGTTGAAGATATTCGTTGTAATAAAGAAGTGATTTTAGCTGCTGGCTCAATAGGTTCGCCGCATTTGCTGCAATTATCAGGCATTGGCGATCCCCAAGTATTGGCCGATGCTGGGGTCGAGTTACAACATGAGTTGCCCGGTGTTGGTCAGAATTTACAGGATCATTTAGAGTTTTATTTCCAATTCAAATGCCTTAAACCGATTTCACTCAATGGCAAGTTAGATCCATTCAGCAAGTTCTTAATCGGTGCCCGTTGGATTTTAGATAAGTCAGGCCTAGGGGCCACGAATCACTTTGAATCCTGTGGTTTTATTCGCTCAAAAGCGGGCCTCGAGTGGCCAGATTTGCAGTACCACTTTTTACCTGCGGCTATGCGCTACGATGGTAGAGAAGCCTTTGCGGGGCATGGTTTTCAGGTGCATGTAGGGCATAACAAGCCTAAAAGCCGTGGTGCCGTGACCTTAGTATCGGCAGATCCTAAAGCGCCGCCTAAGATCCAGTTCAATTATTTACAGCATCCCGATGATATTGAAGGCTTTAGAGCCTGCGTGCGTTTAACCCGTGAGATCATCAATCAAGCGCCATTCGGTGAGTATCGCGGCGAGGAAATTCAACCCGGCACACAAGTGCAAACCGATGAGCAAATCGATGCCTTTGTGCGTCAATCGGTTGAGAGTGCTTATCATCCTTCTTGCTCGTGCAAGATGGGCACAGATGCGATGGCGGTGGTGGATCCCGAAACCCGCGTGCATGGATTGCAGAATTTACGGGTGGTGGATTCTTCAATTTTTCCGACTATCCCGAACGGCAATTTGAATGCGCCGACCATCATGTTGGCTGAGCGCGCCGCGGATATGATTTTAGAGGCTGAGATGTTAGCACCAGCAGATTCCGCCGTTGTGGTTGCCGACGCTTGGCAAACCACACAAAGAAGCACTGCGACAAGTTAACGGCGCAAGTTAACGCCATAAGTGCACAACATGCCTGCTCGGTCCGTCTTATCGATGGACTGGCGGCTTCAATTTTGAAGTGACTCATTAATTGATTACTCAAAATAAGGGTCATGATTCATTTTATCTAAAGGGTCGGTCAGCCCGCAGTGAGTGTGCAACTGATCACTTTCACGACTGAACATCTATCAGGGTTTAACTATCGCAGAGCGCTTTTTAAGTAGCGATATTTAAGGCTTGAGGGCAGAGCGCTGCCTTTAAAAATGATTCAGTTTTTTATTATTAAATAAAAACATGGAGTTACATTTTATGGATTCATATCCTCATGCCTACTTATATCCAGTATCGACTGGGACGGAGTGCATCCTATGACCTGGTTATTATCCGCAGGGATACTGTTCACTTTTGCCGCGATTGCGTTTGTTATTTATCGTTGGGGTAACATTCGCTGTATCGGTGTGACGCCTGTGCGTACGTTTACCTTTATCGCGATTCTGTTCACCTCTGGCCTTGATGTCGGCTTGATCATGTTTCCACTGACCGAGTTTGCCGGTTATGCCAATGTGGCGGCGAGTCCTGAATACGGCTTTACCAATCCGCTGGCGATTGAGTTTGGCTTTTGGGCATTTTTGATTTGGGGTTTCTACTTTTTAACCTGTTTCTATTTTTGTGTGATTGAACCTAGGGTGAAGTTTTTCGACATTCCTTTGGTCAAGTTCATCAATAACATTGTGATTATTGGCACCTGTGCTTTTACCGCCTATTTGTTACTCAGCAATTTACCTTGGTATTTACCCGAATTAGGTGATGGTGAAACCATAGTCGGTAGCTTTTATTTAATCGTATTTATGGTGATTGCCGCGGCGGTATATTCCAGCACTAGCATACGTTATGTGCGTATTTTGAGCTTAGCCAGCACTTGGTTATTTTTAGGCTTGATTGCCATGATGTGGGCCAGTGCATTTTTATCGGCTGACTCAAGTGTGGGCGAGTTCTTTACGACCTTTGCCATGCTGGGCGACTATTTCGGCAATATTCAACATTTTGTGTTACCCATCAACGACTACCATGAGTTTTATCTGTTCTGGTGGTTTGCTTGGAGCATTATGATTGGTCAATTTACCTCGCGCTTTGTCGGCGGGATGAAAACCTACCAAGTGCTGCTGGCCATGATGGTGTTTCCGTCTATCCCCATCGCCATCTGGTTCACCGTGCTTTATTACTACAGCGCCAATGGGTTAGATACCTCGGGCTTCTATAATCTGGCGATGGTGATTGTAGGGGTGACCTTTGTGATTAATTCACTCGACTCACTGGTACGCCTGTATACCGACAATCTTAATCTGACGATTGAGCGTTTAGGCAAGCTTAAATATGTCAGCTTTAACTTAGTGTTGCTCTGCAGTCTGACATTACTCTTTCAATTAGACTTTCTTCAAATTCAATGGGTTGGTGCAATCGCACTGGGCCTGATCTTTAGCTGTTTTGGTTACATCATGATGACGCAATTGCAAACAGTTCGTGCCATTGAGCGCTCGCCAAAAGAGAACAAAATCGACTTTACTAAAATTGAGCTAGCTAACTAATGGAAAAATTAATAATGAAATCAAAATGTTTTTATCTTATCGCCGGCGGATTGCTATTGATGTCGACTGCTGCGAATGCCGGATTATCGGCCACTGTGACGGCGACGTCGGATTACACTTTTAACGGTGTCAGCCAAACGGACAACGGCCCAGCACTGCAAGGCAGTCTGGATTACGGTTTTGATTCGGGATGGTACGTGGGCGGCTTTACCTCGAACGTCGACTTTGGTGGCAGCGATGACACTTGGTTAGAGCTCGATGCCTATGCGGGTAAGTATTATCAGCTGAACAAGCAACTGAGTCTCGATGTTGGGCTGGCCTATTACACCTACCACGGCGATTCCTTCTCCGATGAGTACAACTATCCTGAGCTGTATAGTAAGCTAGGTTACGACACTTCCCTTGGCCACTCTGAAGCTAAGTTAACCTACACATGGGACTACTTTGGTTTGGGCGGCGGACATTACACTATGCTGCTCGGCCATACGATTAGCGTTGCCGAAGGCCATGATATTCGCTTCAGTGTTGACCGCTCTACGTCACTTGATGAAGACAAATGGTCATGGGATGGCGGTAAATCCTTTAATCACTATCGCGTTGCCTATATGACCAGCTGGAGCGGCTTTGATTTCAGCCTTGCCGCTGAAGATACCAGCATGAACTTAGATACCAGTGACGAGCGCCTAGTGTTGTCGGTATCGCGTCAATTCATGTTGTAATCTAAGGGACTTTTACCATAAAAGTGCCTCCTCTTGGTGAGTTCAGTCGCGCTTTCTGGTAAGGTGCACTGGACAACTGGGACGGGACATTATGGAAAAGTACGAACAACTGCTCATTTCGCTGCGTCGAGTGATACGCGCTATCGACATTCATTCTCGCCAGCTGAACAAACATTCAGGTTTAACTGGGCCGCAATTGATGGTGATGCAAAAAATCGCCCAATTGGATGCGCCATTGGCTAAAACTGTGGCGGAAGAGATCACGCTGAGCCCTGCGACTGTGACGACTATTATCGATCGACTCGAGGGCCGTGGTTTAGTGATCCGTTTGCGCAGTGAGACTGATAAACGTAAGGTGCATTTATACCTTAGCGATGCGGGACGAGCGCTGTTACAGGACTCGCCTAAACCGCTACAGGATCATTTTATTAAGCGTTATCAGAATCTTGAAGAATGGGAACAGAGTCAATTGCTCTCTGCGGTTGAGCGTATCGCGACTATGATGGACGCCGATAAAATTGATGCGGCGCCTATGCTCTTAGTTGGAAAGATCCAAGGCGACGAGTAATCGTTTAGATCATGTTTTAAATGATTAGACGTTAAAATCGATTCGTTTTTAAAATGAAAAAGCACTGAAGATTCAGTGCTTTTTTGCTTTTAGCTGTGCGTCTTTTTAGATGCTTAAGCTGCAGGGCAGCTTGTTGTAGCCACAGAGTTAATCAGAATTTCTTGTACTGGCGTGTTGGCGAAACCACCGCTACTTTTTGTTGGTACTATGCTGATTTGATCCGCCACATCCATACCGTCAACCACTTTGCCAAACACGGCATATCCATAACTACTTGCAGACGCATCCAAATGTGGATTATCTAACACATTGATAAAGAACTGTGATGTTGCAGAATTTGGATCATCCGTGCGAGCCATAGAGATAGTGCCACGTTTGTTGCTAATACCGACTGCGGCTTCATTTTTGATGGGGGCATCGCCTGGTTTGCTTTTGAGCCCTGTGGTAAAACCGCCGCCTTGGATCATAAAGTTATTAACGGTTCTATGGAATAAGGTGCCGTTATAGAAAGACTTATCAACATACTGCTTAAAGTTTTTACCTGTGATAGGCATGTTCGTTAAGTCAATGGCGAGTGTGATATCGCCTTTTGTGGTTTTCATTAAATAACACACATCCGCAGATAAGGCTGGCGGAGTGGGATCGGGCGTCGGTGGCGTCGGCGTTAGATCACCATCTGTACTTCCTTCACAACCGGTTAAGGCTATGCAGCCGACAAACAGTAATCCTGATAACTTCTTCATTTCATATCCTTATTCTCAATCATCATTGGGGAGTTTCTGCTTTAGCGTTCCATCGAGCGAGCCTCTGGCGGATAAGCGAGGGCATAGCAGGCTCCATGAATGTAATGTTGTTATTATGTTTCTACGCTGTAGCGAGATGAGATGTTGACAGAGGAGAGATAGGCTGTTCAAGTTATAAAGTGCAATTGATACAAAGTGTTGCATCGAACTCACTAGTCGATATGTTTTGGGTCTAATTCATTGGGTTTTAGTTCGAATGCTATGACATATAAATGTCTTACGCCTGTCATGTTATTTCTATGCCTTAGTTCCCTGCTTAGTGCTTGTCTTTTGTAACTGCCTCTCGTGACTGCCTTTCGTCAATACCTTGGGAAGCATACTTGCCCTCTTGCTGAACGCATGCCCCAATTTGGTGCGTTCCATGTTTATTATTTCGATTGTCACTGCGCGCGAACTTAACTGAGTGCTTCTAGTAAGTTACTGATTTTTTGAAAAAGTTTTTTGTTATTTCCCTGAAATATTTATGTCATCTTCTTGTTACTTTTGGTTGGCATGGTTACTGTATATCTAAAGCCATGGATGAGCGGTCGCGGGGGCGACAAAATATGGGGCTGGAAAAGTTGCTGTATTTGCGGGGGGTTGGAGCAGAATTTACTGATTGTTTTGGCCAAGAGATCCATATTTCCGAGGTAGACAGGCAAGGTATCTTGACCTGTATGTTACAGGAAAAAAACACTGTGGCAGGGACTGCCATTGATGCTTCTGCTACAGAGGCGTTATCGAGTGATGCTGGGCTGACTAACGTCGATGCGGTATTGACCGAAGCGCTGATCGCCTCAGAAATTGACTTGCTGGATGCCCGTCCTTGGACTCAGGTGTTACCCGAATTCCATTGGTGTTTCGTGGATGAACCTTGGATAAGCCTTTGTTTACCTGAAACCTATACTTCAGATCTGAGTGTGGCAATTGAATGCGAACAGGGTGAGTCCATCGTATTTGATGTGCCGTTTTCAGCGCTTAAGCCCATTGGCGATTACCGCATTGAACAAACCCTTTATCTCCATTATCGCCTTGATCTTACGCAACTGGGATTAGCACGCCTCGATTTAGCTGAGGCCAAGACCCAAGCTTCCCCTGAACACTTAATCCCCGCCGAGACTGAGGCGGTGAATTTAGCGTCTTATTTCCTGAGCAGCCAAGCGTTCACTAACAAGCCTGCCTTAATCAAAAACCAAGACTCATTTGCACATGCAGCTGACAAAAATGTGAGTGATTTCTCAGTGTTAGGTTTGGGCTTTCATCGCATAGCTTTAAGCTTAAAGCATGCTCTATCGACCAGTGAACCAGCGCCAAGCTCGGCGCTAGAGAGCAGTGCGACGGCTGAGGCTGATACCTGCATTTTGTTTTCTGGCACCTTAATGGTGGCACCGCGGGCCGCTTATCAAGGCGTACTCACGGCTGTCGTCCAAGGTAAACGGCATAAACCTTGGGGGATCAGCGTTCAACTCTACAGTTTACGCAGCGAGAGCCAATGGGGCATTGGCGACTTTGGCGATTTAGAACAACTGATCTCGCTGGTGGCGGAGCAGGGCGCGGATTTTATTCAACTCAACCCCTTGCATGCCCTCGACATTGCGGCGCCAGAGCATCCGAGTCCCTATAGTCCGTGCGATCGCCGCAGACTCAATCCTCTTTATATTCAATTACAAAGTGTTCCTGAATACCAAACGCTTGCGACTGAGTTTTCAAGCGCTACTTGGCTAGAGGCCATCGCCTTACTGAATCGTGACAATTGGCTCGATTATCCTAAGGTGAGTGAGCTCAAATACCGTGCCTTTGAGCAGTTATATCGCGTTTTTTGTGAAACCCATTTAGCAAACGACACGCCCAGAGCGCAAAGATTCCATGAGTTTGTGCGTGAGCAGGGCACTGCGCTGCAAGAGTTTGCTCAAGCGGAATACTTACGTAGCCCAAAAGCGTTTGTACAAGAGGAAGGTTTTTATCTTTACCTACAATTTGTGGCCGAAAACCAGTTACACCTTTGCCAGCTAAAAGCGAAAGAAGTGGGCATGGGGCTGGGATTAATCCGTGATTTGGCCGTTGGCGCAGCGCTGCAGGGCAGTGAAGTACAGGCCAATGCCGAGCAGTTTTGTTTGCATGCCAGTATCGGCGCACCGCCCGATCCCTTTGCGCCCCAAGGGCAAAATTGGGGCTTAACGCCCCTCGAACCGGTGAAGTTAAAACAACATAATTTCAGTCATTTTATCTCCTTGATCCGCGCCAATATGGAAAGCTGTGGCGCCTTGCGTATCGATCACGTGATGGGCTTACTGCGCCTCTGGTGGTGGCCACTGGATAAACAACTCGGCCACGGTGCCTATGTGTATTATCCCGTTGAAACCTTGTTCGCCATCGTTTGCCTTGAGAGTCAACGCGCCCGCTGTGTGGTGATTGGTGAAGACTTAGGGCTAGTGCCACCGGACATTATTCATCGTCTCTACACCTCTGGCATTTACTCCAACGAATTGTTCTATTTCTGCAAAGACCATCAAGGCTTTAAATCACCGGATCAATACAAGTCCCAGAGCCTGATGATGCTGGCGAACCACGATGTGCCGACCTTAGTAGCTTGGTGGTGCGGCAGCGATTTACACCTGCGTCGACAGTTATCCCTGTTTGAAACTGACGAACAATTGGGCGAGGCACTGGCTGGGCGTGAACATGAAAAGCAGCAGCTTATTTCACTGTTAGTCGCACAAGGTCTGTTAGCCGAGGTGATGATAGCCGAACTCGATATTCAAACCTTGCTCACGGCTTGGATGACCTTAGGGGCTCGCGGAAATAGTGCGCTGTACAGCGTGCAACTGTGTGATTTATTAGCCGATCGCCATGCGGTGAACATTCCCGGCACTTGGCTCGAATATCCTAACTGGCAGCGGCGCTTACCTTTGAGTTTAACGCAAGTGTCGGCTTCGCCAGAGATATTGCAGCGATTACAAAATATCGCTGCGGCGAGACAGCTACCGAGTTAATGCTGCTGATCCAGTGCCACATTATGCCATCCCTAAAGGTTCAATATTTAGGGGTTGCTATTCGGATAAAGAGTGCCAATTTGCAAGTTTAATTGACTGATAAACGGAAGAAAAATGATGACTCAAGCCAATGCCTATTTTTACGATGGCGCCGACGTCGCCCTACTTAATGGTCAATACACTGATGTTTTTTCGCTCTTGGGTATGCACAGTGCCAATGAGGGTAAGGCATTAATTGTACGTTGTTTTTTACGCAATGCCCTCAGTGTGGATGTGATCAGCATTAAAGATGGCCGCAAAGTAGCGAGTCTGGACAAAGTCAACGAGCAGGGACTGTTCGCCGGTACGCTGGGGCGACGTGTCAAACCGTTTCTCTATTTGCTGCGGGTAGAATATCCCCTGTGTCAGCTAGATATAGTCGACCCTTATCAGTTTGATTCACTGCTCAATAGTGACGATATTTACCTGTTTGGTGAAGGCAGCGCCGAGCGCGCCTATGAGTTTTTAGGCGCCAACTGGCGTCAGACCCAAGGCGTTGAAGGTGTGCATTTTTGTGTGTGGGCACCCAATGCCAAACGGGTTTCTGTGGTGGGGGATTTCAACCATTGGGACGATACTCGCCATGTAATGCGCCAACATCTTGCCAATGGTTTGTGGGAGCTATTTCTGCCTAATGTGGTTGAAGGCGCCCACTATAAGTTTGATTTGGTTTATCAAAATGGTGAGCGTCATACCAAGTCCGACCCCATGGCGACTCAAATGGAATGCGCGCCCCATAATGCTTCTATCGTGCCCCCAAAAGCCCATCACAGTTGGAATGATACCGCTTGGATGAGTAAACGCGCGGCGACTGCTTGGCATAAAGCGCCCATGTCGGCCTACGAAGTGCACTTAGGTTCGTGGCGTCGTAAGGGAGAGCAAGGCGAGCAATATCTTGATTATCAAGACTTGATTGAACAGCTTATTCCCTATGTGAAGGAGCAAGGTTTTACCCACATTGAACTGATGCCGATCAGCGAGTTTCCCTTCGATGGTTCGTGGGGATATCAGCCTGTGGGTCTCTATGCACCGACCCACAGATTTGGCGATGCCAATGGGTTAAAAGCCTTTGTGGATGCCTGCCATCAGGCGGGAATTGGTATCATCCTCGATTGGGTGTCGGCACATTTTCCTAAGGATCCCCACGGCTTAGTGCGTTTCGATGGCACTTGTTTGTATGAGCATGAAGATCCTCGCAAGGGCACACATCCCGATTGGGATACCTTGATTTATAACTATGATCGCGGTGAAGTGCGCAGTTTCTTGTTGAGTAATGCCTGTTACTGGCTGCGGGAGTTCCACTTTGATGGCCTGCGTCTCGATGCCGTGTCTTCTATGTTGTACCTCGATTACAGCCGCGAGCCGGGCCAATGGCTGCCTAATGCCTATGGTGGACGGGAGAATCTCGAAGCCATTAGTTTCTTACAAATTTTGAATCAACGCCTATACCAAGCTTTCCCCGGCATTTGCATGATCGCCGAAGAGTCCACCGCCTTTGCGGGGGTGACTAAACCGACGGATCAGCAAGGTCTCGGCTTTGGCTTTAAATGGAACATGGGCTGGATGAATGACAGCTTAAGCTACTTAGGCCGAGATCCGCTTTACCGCCAATTCCACCATCATCAATTGACCTTCAGTTTGATGTACGCCTATACCGAGCAATTTATGTTGTCAGTGAGTCACGATGAAGTGGTCCACGGCAAGGGCTCGTTGCTGCATAAAATTCCCGGTGACGATTGGCAGAAATTTGCGACCCTGCGTGCTTATTACGGTTTTATGTGGGGGCATCCCGGTAAGAAATTACTCTTTATGGGCTGCGAGTTTGGTCAGCGAAATGAGTGGAACCATAACCAGAGTTTAGATTGGCACTTATTGGCTTATGAACCGCACCAAGGTGTGCAACGTTGGCTTAAAGATCTCAATCAATTATATCAAGACATGCCTGCTTTATCAGTTCAGGATTACGAGGGGGCAGGATTCAGTTGGCTAGATTGTGAAAATAGCCGCGATAGCATCTTTACCTTTGTGCGTTACGGCTTAGCGGGTGATGCGCCGTTAGTGTTTGTCATCAACATGACGCCCCAATTGCACACTGGGTTCCGTATTGGTTTGCCCTTGGCGGGGGATTACCGCGAATACCTGAATAGCGATAGCCAGATTTATGGTGGCAGCAACCAAGGTCATGCGGGCACTGTCGTTGCTGAGTCGCTGCCGTGGCAGGGCATGGCGCAGAGCGCGCTGATCACTGTGCCGCCCTTAGGTTGCCTAGTGATAGGGCCTGTAACTGGATTGGCTGAGGCGAACTAGTATGCAAAAGCCCACGGCTGATGATATCAAGCTCAACCCTGACGCTAAACATAACCCCTCTCAAAATGAGAAGTGGGCCTTGGGCGCAGGTGAGCCTTTACCGCTCGGTGCTAATGTTGAAGGCGATGGTGTCAACTTTGCGTTATTTTCAGCTAACGCGACAGCGGTCGAGCTATGCCTATTTGATGACAATGGCGAGCAAGAAGTCGCGCGGATTGCGTTAACTGAACAAACCCAGCAAATCTGGCATGTATTTGTGCATGGGCTCAAGGCGGGGCAACTCTACGGCTATCGCGTTTATGGCTCCTATGAGCCTCAGCTTGGCCACAGATTTAACCCCAATAAGCTATTGCTCGACCCCTATGCCCGCCAGCTGGTCGGTGAGTATAGCGACCATGAGTCTAACTATGGTTACGAGCTGAATCACAAGGATGAAGACTTATCTTTCAGTAAGTTA
The DNA here is from genome assembly GCF_052850535.1 of Shewanella sp. 1180_01. NCBI lineage: Bacteria > Pseudomonadati > Pseudomonadota > Gammaproteobacteria > Alteromonadales > Shewanellaceae > Shewanella > Shewanella sp. 1180_01. Next base: position 23,014 of record NZ_VXCT01000050.1, on the reverse strand, counting down.
GATAACGCTGCCCATGTGCCAAAATGTAAGGTTGTGGACATTCGTCCATTAATCGACATCGCCGCTAAGCAGTCGATTCAGCCCGTAGCGACGAGGTTTCAGCCCAAACCCCTAGAGCGCAGCATTATTTATGAGATGCACGTTAAAGGCTTTACGGCGGCGCATCCTGAGATTGAACCTAATAAACGCGCCACCTTTGCGGGTTTAGCGACTCAGCCTGCTATCGATTATTTGGCCGAACTTGGGGTGACGTGCGTCGAGTTACTTCCAGTACAGGCCTTTTTTACTGAACCATTTTTGCTCGAGAAAAAGCTTACTAATTATTGGGGTTACAACAGTATTGGCTTTTTTGCCCCCGAGCCGAGTTATCTGTCATCCGACGATATTGGTGAGTTTCGCGCTATGGTGGATGCACTCCACGGTGCGGGTATCGAAGTGATCCTCGATGTGGTCTATAACCACAGCGCCGAGGGCAGTCGACTTGGGCCAACCTTTAGTTTTCGTGGCATAGATAATCTCAGTTATTACCGCCTACATCCGAATGATAAGCGTTTTTACATTAACGATACGGGTTGCGGAAACACCTTAAATATCAACCATCCACGCATGTTGCAGCTCGTGTTAGATTCGCTGCGTTACTGGGTAGAAATCATGGGCGTCGATGGATTTCGCTTCGACTTAGCGGCCTGTTTAGGTCGCGAGGCCTATGGTTTTGATCCCGGCTCAGGTTTCTTCGATGCATTGTTGCAAGACCCTGTGTTGTGCCGAGTGAAATTGATTGCTGAGCCTTGGGATATCGGCCCCGGCGGTTATCAATTGGGTAATTTCCCCGTGGCCTTTAGCGAGTGGAATGACAGATACAGAGACACTATGCGCCGTTTCTGGCGCGGCGATCACAGTATGTTGCCCGAATTTGCTCGGCGATTTCACGGCTCGGGGGATTTCTTCGAGCATGGCGGCCGTCCACCCGCGACCAGTCTTAATTTTCTAACCAGTCACGACGGTTTTACCCTCAAAGATTTAGTGAGTTATACCCAGCGCCACAACTTGGCGAATGGGGAAGATAATCGCGACGGTCACCAAGAAAACTTCAGTCATCATTATGGGATTGAAGGAGAAACCGAAGATAGCGAAATTCTGGCACTTCGCAGCCGTCAACAACGTAACTTATTGACGACACTATTTTTATCCCAAGGTGTGCCTATGTTGTTGAGCGGCGATGAAACGGGCCGCACCCAGCAAGGCAACAATAATGCCTATTGCCAAGACAATGAACTGAACTGGTTTGATTGGTCGGCAAAGGGCATGGACACTAAGCTGTTAGCCTTTACTCAGCAGCTTATCGCCCTGCGCAAACGTTTCCCGTTGTTATGCGCTAAACGCTTCATTCATGAACAGTTATTGGCCGAATCTTTAGCCGATACCGGTGCTCGCTTAGATTGGTTTAGTCGTCAAGGTGAGCAAATGACCAAGAGCCTGTGGACTGAGTCTATGTGCCGCAGTTTATCTGTGGTGCTTTCTGGTGACTTAGAAGGCCAAGGTAAGCAGCAAGCTCTGCTATTGATGGTCAATGCCGACGACAATCCTTTGGCATTTACGCCGCCGACCTTTGAACACTTGAGTCCGTGGCAATGCCTGATCCATACCCAAACTGAGCCGCTGGATGCTCAGATCTCTACGACGCGATACTTGCTGCAAGATCGCAGTCTCATGCTTTTTCATGCTGATTTGATTTTCAAGAAATGAAGGAATTAACTATGACTGACGAAAGCGAACTGAGCCCAAATACCAGCGAAAAAACCGTATTATCCGCGCCAAAATCGGCGAGTAAGAAGGCGCCAACTAAGCGTCAGGCCAAACCTAAAGCCGTTGAACCCTGTGAGCCCTGCGATGCCTTACCTGCTTCTTTTGAGCGTCATTTACGTTATGGACTCAGCCGTGGCGAAGGCGTGAGCTGCGAATTATTTCAAGCGTTGGCCTATAGCGTCAAAGAACAGATGCTAGACAATTGGCGTCAGACCCGTGTGGATGACAGCCATTTTCAGCGCAAGCAAGTGGCGTATTTATCCCTTGAGTTTTTAATGGGCAGGGCGCTGGGCAATGCACTGCTGAGTCTAGATTTGCAACAAGATAGCCGTGATGCCTTGAGCAACTATGCGGTATCGCTGGAAGAGTTAGAAGAAGCCGAACATGATGCCGGTTTAGGTAACGGCGGCTTAGGTCGATTGGCAGCGTGCTTCCTCGATAGCTGCGCCAGTATGGACTTATCCGTGACGGGTTATGGCATACGTTACGAATATGGCATGTTCGCCCAGAAGATAGTTGACGGTTATCAGGTTGAGCGTCCCGACCGTTGGCTGCGCGAAGGTAATCCGTGGGAAGTGCGCGTGCCGACCCACAACGTGACAGTGCCATTTTTTGGTCACACTGAATCCTATGTCGATAAACAGGGTCGCAGGCACATTATTTGGGTTGAAACCCAAGATGTGCTCGCCGTCGCCTATGACATGCCAGTTCCCGGTTATCGCAATGGACGGGTGAATACCCTGAGATTGTGGAAGGCCGAAGCGACCGATGACTTTGATTTAGCTGAGTTTAATCAAGGCGACTACACAGAAGCCGTGGCCCGTAAAAACTTGGCCGAGCAGATCACTATGGTGCTCTATCCTAATGATGCGAGCGAGAACGGCAAAGAGCTGCGATTACGTCAGCAATACTTTTTATCCTCCGCCAGTTTGCAAGATTTGCTCAAACGTTGGGTGAGTCGTCATGGTCATGATTTCACCCAGTTTGCCGCTAAAAATGTGATGCAGCTGAACGACACTCACCCCAGCATTGCCGTACCTGAGTTGATGCGGTTATTGATCGACGAATACGGTTTGGAATGGGACAGTGCGTGGGCGATCACCAGCCAGACCATGGCGTACACTAACCATACCCTATTGCCAGAAGCACTAGAGCGTTGGCCCGTGCGCATGATGGCGCAGATGCTGCCGCGTATTTTAGAAATCATTTATGAAATCAACGCTCGCTACTTAGATTTAGTCGCCCACCACTGGCCGGGGGACGCTAGCAAACTGGCGAGTATGTCGATTATTCAAGATGGCCCCCATCCCCACGTGCGCATGGCATATCTGGCGATTGTGGCGAGTTTTTCGGTCAACGGCGTCGCGGGTTTACACACGCAACTGCTTAAATCTGGGTTGTTTAAGGATTTCTATGAGTTGTGGCCGCACAAGTTTAATAACCGCACCAATGGCGTGACCCCAAGGCGTTGGCTTGCCCATTGTAACCCTGCTTTAGCTAAGTTATTGACCGCCCATTTAGGTAAAGAATGGGTGACAGATTTGAGTCAGTTAACGGCGCTCAATGCCCTCACGCAGGACACGGCGTTTATCCAAAAATGGCGTGATGTGAAGCAAGCCAACAAAGCTTTGCTGGCGAAGATGATTGCTAAGGAATGTGGCGTCGAGTTCGATCCATCTATGCTGTTTGATGTGCAAGTGAAGCGTATTCACGAATATAAACGTCAGCTACTCAATATCTTACATGTGGTTCATCTCTATCATCAGATCCAACAAGGCCACACCGAAAACATGGTGCCACGTTGCGTGTTGATCGGCGGTAAAGCGGCGCCCGGTTACTTTATGGCTAAGTTGATCATCAAGCTCGCCAGCAATGTCGCCCACATGGTCAATTCCGATCCTTTGGTGACGCCTTACCTACGTTTTGCTTTCTTACCCAATTACAACGTCAGCGCCATGGAAAAAATCTGCCCGGGAACGGATTTGTCCGAGCAAATTTCGACCGCGGGTAAAGAAGCATCGGGCACGGGCAATATGAAGTTCATGATGAACGGCGCACTGACGATTGGCACTATGGATGGCGCCAATATCGAGATGTTAGAGGAAGTGGGTTCAGAGAACTTCTTCCTGTTTGGACTCAATGCAGAGCAGGTCTCAGAGGTACGCAACCACTATCATCCGCGCAGCATTATTGACGATTCACCGGCGTTATCTGAGGTGATGAAGTTACTCAAAAGTGGTCATTTCAATCTGCTGGAGCCGGGGATTTTCGATCCTATTATTGCCGCCATCGAAAGCAGCGACGATCAATGGATGACGGCCGCCGATTTCGACAGTTATCGAGTCGTGCAAGAAGCCGTGGCGCGGGCCTATAAAGATCCGCAGGTTTGGACGCAGATGAGTATTCGCAATACCGCCGCCAGCGGGCGTTTTTCGAGTGATGTGACGATCGCGGGTTATCGCGATGAAATTTGGAAACTGTAAGGGCTGGGCTCTGGGTTATAAGTCCTCTTGTTATAGCGGACGAGTATAAGGTTAAGTGTTTGAAAGGAATGCAGCAATCAATGGAAGGAATGGGGAATGCAAGTGAGAAATACTCAGGGGAATACGGCAGTTTCTGCCGTATCGAGAAGCCATTTATGGGCAATCAGTTTGCCGATTTCGGAGTAAGAGCCTATGTCTAATGTTCGTTATATCAGTAATTTAACTCGTGAAACCTATGCGTTGATTTTAGCTGGTGGGCGCGGGTCTCGCTTGCATGAACTCACGGATTGGCGTGCTAAACCGGCGCTGTATTTCGGTGGTAAGTTTCGTATTATCGATTTTCCGCTGTCTAACTGCATCAACTCAGGTATTCGCCGCGTGGGTGTGGTCACACAGTACAAGTCGCATTCCTTGATCCGCCATGTAATGCGCGGTTGGGGCCATTTTAAGAAAGAGTTAGGCGAGTCGGTGGAGATTTTACCCGCCTCACAACGCTATTCGGAAAACTGGTATCAAGGCACGGCCGATGCGGTATTCCAAAACATCGACATCATTCGCCATGAGCTGCCTAAATACGTAATGGTATTGTCGGGCGATCACGTGTATCGCATGGATTATGCGGGGTTATTAGCCGCCCATGCCGAGTCGGGCGCAGATATGACTGTCTCATGCCTTGAAGTGCCGATTGCCGAAGCGGCGGGTTCGTTTGGGGTGATGGAAGTCGACGACGAGATGCGCATTTTAGGCTTTGAAGAAAAGCCGCAGCAGCCTAAACATTCTCCGGGTAATCCTGAAATGTGTTTAGCGTCTATGGGCAACTATGTGTTTAACACAGAGTTTTTGTTTGACCAGCTCAAGAAAGATGCCTTAAACGAAAGCTCAGATCGGGATTTTGGTAAGGATATTATTCCTGCGATCATCGAAAAACATAATGTGTTCGCCTATCCCTTTAAGAGCGCTTTCCCGAACGAGCAAGCCTATTGGCGCGATGTGGGGACGTTAGACTCTTTCTGGCAAGCGAATATGGAACTGTTATCGCCCACGCCAGCACTGAATTTGTACGATGCCAAATGGCCAATTTGGACCTTCCAAGAACAATTGCCACCGGCTAAATTTGTGTTTGATGACGACGACAGACGCGGCATGGCGCTGGACTCGATTGTCTCGGGCGGTTGTATTATTTCGGGTGCGACAGTGCGCCGTAGCGTATTGTTTAACGAAGTACGTGTCTGTTCTTATTCGTTGGTTGAAGATTCTGTGGTGCTACCCGATGTGGTCGTGCTGCGCCATTGCAAAATCAAGAATGCCATACTCGACCGTGGCTGCATTATTCCCGAAGGCATGGTGATAGGTTATAACCATGATCACGACCGAGCCAAAGGTTTTAGGGTGTCCGAAAAAGGAGTTACTTTAGTGACCCGTGACATGCTAGGTTTACCAGTGGGTTATGAATAGCATTGCAATTCATCCTTTGAGTCGCCAAGCATAATTAACACAAATGGCTTAGAAACGGGCTTAAGTTCGAGCTTTAAGTACGGGCTTAAGTTAAGTGTTTAGATTAAGCCCTTAGATTTAGCGCTTAGGTACAGTCAGCTTATTAATAAGCCGCTGAAATGAAGTAGCGGGAGTATCCAATTAATTGAAACAACGCATTTTAATGGTCGCGGCTGAAAACGGTGCCCTTGCGGGCGCCAAGGTTGGCGGTATGGCGGATGTGATCCGTGACTTACCCGACGCTTTGGCGGGTGTGGATTTGTGCGCCGATGTGATTATGCCAAGCTATGGCTTTTTGACTGCGGTCGCGAATCAACCCCAAGATTTGGGTGAGTTAACCGTGGCCTTTGGCGGCCGATTGGAGCGGGTGCATGTGTTTGCCATGCCCCATCCTCAAGTGCCAGAGGCGATGATTTATCTGCTCGAACATGCATTATGGCAATCCGTACCTGGGCAAATTTATAGCCAAGGCAGCGCCGAGCGTCCTTTTGCCGACGATGCAACTAAGTTTGCTTTCCTTTGCGCGAGTGTCGCCACGGCATTAGCTACGGGTCGAGTGCCAATGCCGGCTGTGCTGCATTTACATGATTGGCATGCGGGCTGCTTAGCCATGCTTAGGGCGTTTGTGCCTGATTTCAGCGCACTTAAGCAGATTGAGTGCGTATTCTCCATCCACAATTTGGCTCTGCAGGGGATACGTCCCCTAAGCCAAGACTCGTCCTCGTTTGCGGCTTGGTTTCCCGAGCTATTTGCGTCTTTAACGCAGGGGCAAAAACAGCTGATCACCGATCCCCGTTATCCCCACTGCGTTAACCCAATGCGCATGGGGATAGTGCTGAGCGATAAAGTGCATTTAGTCTCACCCAGTTACGCCAAAGAAGTGTTGCAGCCGTCCAAACCTGAAGCGGGATTTTTTGGTGGCGAAGGGTTAGAGCATGACTTACAGGTCAAGGCTAATGACGGCAAGGTGGTGGGGATTTTAAATGGCTGTGTATATTCATCGGCAGCCGATGTAAACCCTAAGCCAAAGGCGCGCATTCAAGGGGCTGAGTTTAAACAACTGCTCAGTGCGATTGAGATTGCGTTAGTGCAATGGCAGGGACATCAAACCCAAGTGAGCGGCGTAGATATGATTGCCTTTGCGCGCACGCAAGCCCATTGGCGCCAAGCGATGGCAGAGCAAGTACCGAGCCTGTTACTCACTTCGGTGGGCCGTTTGACCGACCAAAAAGTCTTACTGCTGCGCCATCAATTACCCTCGGGCTTATCTGTGCTTGAGACCTTACTTAACGCGTTGAAGCTAATAAAACCGACGGCGCTACTGATTTTACTCGGCAGCGGCGACGCATCGATTGCTAAGTCCTTCCAAGCGTTAGGGGCTAAATACGATAACCTATTATTTTTGCAGGGATACAACGAGGCGTTATCCGAAGTGTTGTATCAGCATGGCGATCTCTTTTTGATGCCAAGCTCCTTTGAGCCCTGTGGCATTAGTCAAATGCTCGCGATGCGCGCGGGACAGCCTTGCTTAGTGCATGGTGTGGGCGGATTGAAGGATACCGTTGAGGATGGCGTGACTGGCTTTGCTTTTAACGGCAATAGCTTAGACGAGCAAGCCGAAGCGTTTTTGCAAAGGTTGATGCAAGCCATTGCTTGTTTCGAGGGGAAAACATGGCCAAAGGTGCGTGCGGCGGCCATGGCACAGCGTTTTGACTGGCATTCCATTGCTGAACAATATCGTCAACAACTCTATTGCAAAGTGTGATGCAGCATATACAAAGTGTGATGTGGTAAAAGGAATTAGCGCATGATTTCTAAGTGATTCTGCTACACTAGTGAGGGGAATGTTAAAATTGTATCAAGCCCCCTCATTTATTGGAGTCGCTCCCTGAGTCATGGATAAAGGTATTCTCTTTCCGTTAGTGCAAAATGCGGCTTTGCTGCTGGCGTTGGTATTTTTGTACGACGTGATCCCTAAAAAGCATCAGCGGCAGTATTTCTTGCTGTGGCGTATCATTATTGGAATGCTCATCGGTGGTATTGGTATCACCATCATGAGCACGCCTTGGATATATCAACCGGGCGTTTTTTTCGATACTCGCTCGGTTATCCTCTGTATTTCAGGCCTCTTTTTTGGTGGTTTGCCGACCTTTATTGCTGTAGTGATGACGGCGCTATATCGTATCAGTATTGGTGGCGCTGGGATGTGGATTGGCGTCGGCGTGATAGTGTCATCCGGGTTAATTGGGGTGATCTGGCGTCAATATCGTAAATCCTATTTAGCGAACATTTCAGGTAGAGAAATCTTTCTCTTCGCCTATGCAGTGCATATCATAATGCTGCTGTGGTTTGTATTTTTACCCAATGGCATAGGAATGCCCTTGCTTGAACAAGTCACCCTACCTGTGCTCACCATTTTCCCCATTGCGACTTGGCTATTAAGCCGCTTGTTATCGCGACGTTTTGAATTAGAGCGTGATGAACAAATTCGTCTGCAGGATGATTTCCTATTTCGTAGCCAATTTAACGTCGGCAACATTGGTATTGCGATAACGGGGATTGATCAAAAGTGGATAAAGGTGAATCCACGTTTATGCCAAATGCTCAAATATTCAGAGGCTGAATTGCTGCGGATGACGTGGGCGCAAATTACCCATCCCGATGATTTAGAAAGCGATACGCTGCAATTTGAGCTCATGCTGCGCGGAGAAATCGATAATTATGAGATGGATAAACGTTTTATCGTTAAAGACGGCAGTGTGGTTTATACCCATATGACAGTGGCCTGCAAGCGCGGTGGTAGTAATACTGCGTTGCTCGTCATTGCAGGATATCTGGATATCACCTCACAGGCCTTAGCCGACCAGGAGGTGCTTGCTAGTCGTGAACAACTCGAACTGGTATTGAGCAGTAGCGATCTTGGAGTATGGGATTGGGATATTCGTCATGATCGTATCGAACGTAACGCCCGCAGCGCCGATATTCTCGGCTGCGATGTGGATATGCTCAACGCCAACAGTCGCCAATGGATGGACGCGATTGTCGCCGAAGATAGGCCTAAAGTGTTGCATTCGATTGAGGCCCATATTCGCGGCGAAACGGCGCAGCATAAGATGGAATATCGTCTAAATACACTCAATCGCAAAGTACGCTGGATTTTAGACACGGGCAAAGTGGTGAGCCGTGACGCCCATGATAATGCTCTGCGGATGTGCGGAACCTATACCGATATTACCGACGCAAAACTTATCGAAGAGTCGTTGAAATTGTCGGCGCTGGTATACGACAACAGCTCAGAAGCCATGAGTGTGCTCGATGAAAAAGGCGTGATCATTACTGTCAACGCCGCCTTTAGTGTGATGACTGGCTATCGCACATTTGAAGTGCGAGATCAACATATTCGACTGCTTTATTGTGACCTCAATGGCCGCGATTTTTACACTCAAATGAACAATGAGATCCGTGAAAAGGGCCAATGGCAAGGCGAAATGTGGCAGCGGCGTAAAAACAGCGAGGAATATGTCATCTGGTTAACCATCAATACCATCAATGACAAAGAAGGCCATCCCTATCGACGTGTGGCGCTGTTTTCTGACATTACCGACAAAAAGCAAAATGAGCATCTGATCTGGAAGCAAGCCAACTACGATACGCTGACGGGCTTGCCCAATCGGCGCATGTTGTTGGAATATTTAAGCAGCGAAGTGAAAAACGCTGACCGCAATCGCAACCACTTTGCCTTATTGTTCTTGGACTTAGATTTCTTTAAAGAAGTGAATGACACCTTAGGCCATGCCATGGGCGATTTACTGCTGATAGAAACTGCAAGCCGCTTAAAATCCTGCGTGCGTGATGCCGACGTTGTGGCGCGTCTTGGCGGCGATGAATTTACTGTAGTGTTAAGTTCGATGGAAGATCATAAGGGCATTGAGCGTGTTGCCGAGAATATTCTGCGGCGAATTGCCGAGCCTTATGTGCTGGGTGAGGAAACGGCTTACATCAGCGCCAGTATTGGGATCACTTTGTATCCCGATGATTCGACTAGTATTGAAGGACTGCTTAAGCATGCGGACCAGGCGATGTATGCGGCGAAAGATCAAGGGCGCAATCGTTTCAACTATTTCACCCCATCGATGCAGGAATACGCCAAATACCGTATGCGCTTGATCCAAGATTTGCGTCAAGCGGTCGCCAATAAAGAATTTGAACTGCATTATCAGCCGATTGTTGCTTTAGCGACGGGTGAAGTGACTAAGGCCGAAGCCTTGATCCGCTGGCACCATGCCGAGCGTGGCGCTGTGTCACCCGCCGAGTTTATTCCGGTGGCGGAAGACACTGGGCTGATAGTTGAAATCGGTAATTGGGTGTTTGAGCAAGCCGCGCGTCAAAGTGCGGCGTGGCGCCACGAGTTAGGGGTTGAAATCCAAATCAGCGTCAACAAATCCCCAATCCAATTTCGCGATGAAGGCACACTGCTCAATGATTGGTTGAAGTTATTGCAAGATCTCAATATCACGGGCGCGGGCGTGTGCGTTGAAATTACCGAAGGCTTGCTATTGGACGCCAGTATGGGCGTGACCGAAAAACTACTGGCCTACCGCGATGCGGGCGTGCAAGTGTCGTTGGACGATTTTGGTACTGGCTACTCGTCACTCGCCTATCTTAAAAAGTTTGATATCGATTATCTTAAAATTGATCAATCTTTTACCCGCCATATTGATACCGATTCAAACGATCAAATTCTCTGTGAGGCGATAATCGTGATGGCCCACAAGTTGGGGATGAAAGTGATTGCCGAAGGTGTCGAAACCGAGGCGCAGCGCCAAGTGTTGTTGGCAGCAGGTTGTGACTATGGCCAAGGTTACTTGTTCTCAAGACCTGTGCCTGCGGGGGAATTTACCCAAAAATACCTGCAGGATCCGCCGTTAGTCTCCCGTGTCTGAGGGGATATTCACTACGGGATGATAATTGCCTATAAAAACGCCGCGGATTTTGCTAGACTCCGCGGCCCCGCGTTGGGGCATTGAGTATCACCTCGCATCAAAGTTTTACTACTTAGCTAAAGAGTCCCTATGAAATTTGAAACACTCGGTTTATCTTCTCCTATTTTGAATGCGATAACTGAGTGTGGCTATCAGCAACTCACTCAAGTGCAAGAGAAAGTGATCCCGCTTGCCTTTGAAGGCAAAGACATTATGGCCTGCGCCCAAACGGGTACAGGTAAGACGGCTTCCTTTGCTCTGCCTGTACTTGAAAAGCTGGCGGCTGAGTCTTTAACAAATGACAGCAATGATAAACCGATTTTACGCGCGTTGGTGATGACTCCCACCCGTGAACTCGCGATTCAAGTCTGCGAAAATATCCAGAAATACAGCCAGTTCCTGCCACTGAAAACCTTAGCGGTTTACGGCGGCGCCAACATGAATCCCCAGCGTAAAGGGGTAGAGCAGGGCGTTGATATTTTGGTGGCAACCCCAGGTCGTTTATTCGATATTATCGGCCAATTCCAGTTAGATCTGTCGAGCGTCACGACCTTAGTGATCGACGAAGCCGACCGCATGTTAGACATGGGCTTTGTGCGCGACATTGAAAAAGTGAAACGCTTAATTGCGCCGCAGCATCAAACCATGTTGTTCTCTGCCACGTATAGCGATGCGGTGAAACAACTTGCCGAGAAAATGCTGAATGAACCTCAGTGGGTGAATGTTGCCGATACGACAACGGCATCTACAGTAGTGCAGGAAGTGTATCGCGTTGATAAACGTCGCAAAGCCGAGCTGTTGTCAGAACTCGTTGGCCGCAACAATTGGCGTCAAGTGTTGGTTTTTGCCAGCACGAAAGAAAGCGCCGAGCATTTATTGCAAGAATTAAAGCTTGATGGCATAGCCGCAGGCGTGTTCCATGGTGATAAAACTCAAGGCGCCCGAAATCGGGTGTTAGAAGAGTTTAAAGCCAGTAAATTACGTGTGCTGGTGGCAACCGATGTGGCTGCACGTGGGTTAGACATTCATGCCTTGCCTATGGTAATCAACCTTGAATTGCCTTTCCTTGCCGAAGATTATATCCACCGTATTGGTCGTACAGGCCGTGCAGGATTAACCGGCCGCGCGATTTCGTTCGTGTCACCTTCTGACGATGAAATGCTTGCTGAAATTGAAGCTTTGATTGAGCAAAAGCTGCCTGTGTCGGTACAACCGGGTTATGAAGAAGGCACGCCTTTACCTGCCCGCTACCGTGATGCGCCAGCGGCACCGATTAAGCCGATTGGAAAGTGGAGCCATAAGGCGCCTCAGGATCGCACTATTGGTCAGTCCCGTCAGGGCAAGTACGCTAAAGGTAAAGCGCAGGACAGCAAAGTCGGTGGCGAGAAATCTTCTAGCCGTGCTAAGCCTGCTTCAGGCTCAGGTAAGCCGTTTAATGCGACTAAACCTAAGTCAAATTTGGTGAGCAATAAGTCAGGTTTTGGCTCTCGCGCAAATAAGTCAAAATAAGTTAAGTCTAAATAAGTTAAATCAAAATAAGCTAAGCCCAACAATCAAGGCTAATAAGCGCCAAGCGCCTGTTAGCCTCGCTGTTTGACGTTTGCCTAGTTTGTTAAATAGCCCGTCGCCATTCTAAAAGCGCATCCTCACCGATGCGCTTTTTGTTGAGCTTCAAAGCCAATACTTCTACACTCGAGCGCCAAGCTTTCTATTCGAGCGAGTTTCCTTATGATTATCAAAGCGATTCCCACCAATATCATCACAGGTTTTTTAGGAGTAGGTAAAACCTCTTTGATTAAACAATTGCTGGCGACTAAACCCGCGGATGAGACTTGGGCTGTGCTGGTCAATGAGTTTGGTGAGGTCGGCATTGATGCGGGGTTACTGAACTCCTCCGATAACGGCATACAAATTCGTGAGGTGGCGGGTGGCTGTATGTGCTGCGCCGCGGGCGTACCGACGCAAGTGGCAATCAATCAGTTGATTGCGAAAGCGAAACCTGACCGCTTACTGATAGAACCGACTGGGCTTGGGCATCCTAATGAAATCATTAAAGTATTGAGTGCGCCCCATTATCAGAATGTGATTTCACTGCGCAGTACTTTATGTTTGGTGGACGCGCGTAAAATCCACGATCCTCGCTATCGCGAACATGCAAACTTCATCCAACAGCTGCAAGTGGCCGATGTGATTATCGCGACTAAGTCAGATTTATATGATGCCGAAAATACCAAGTTACTCTATGAGTTACAGACCTATTTAAGCCATATCGAACGCACTGATATTCCTGTGGTGAGCCACACTAACCAGCAACCTTTACCTAGCGCGCTGCTGGATTATTTAAACCAACCAAGGCGCGTGTCACTCAACATTAGCAGTAATGGTGGCATAGTCCCTAAGCTAGGTAATCTTACAACGACTGCTCCTAGCTTGTTCCGCACGGGTGGTTCGCGTTTGAGTGAGCTAAGCCTTTTTGCCGAAGGTGCAATCGAAGTCGCACTCGATTTTGATGCACGCGGCATAGTGCGTAAGCAGAATCAAGGCGAAGGCTGTTTTAGCTGTGGCTGGGTGTTTGAGCCAAGGCAAGAGTTTGATTTTGATAAGTTAATGGCATTTATTCAGCGCCACACTCAGTCATCAGACGTCGGGCAAGTGTTGCTGAGATTAAAGGCCGTGATGATCACTTCTGAAGGGATAGCTGGATTTAACTGGATTGATCATGAGTTTACTGTGGTTGAACTCGATGACAGCTTAGATTCCAGACTAGAGATGATTACCATGGACGAAGTCAATTGGGACGAGATTGAGCAGCAGTTGCTCGCCTGTCTTTGCTAACGATTAACTGCTCACTGGCTTCCCATCGCCCTTTATTACACATGTGAGCATAGGTCAGGCGGGGGCGAATACGCTTGGATCAGTAGCGCAGGAGCAGTTGTGCTGAATTATATGCGCAGTAGCAGTCGCGCAGGCTCAGTAAGGCAAGGTTACGCGATATTTTTGGCCGAGTGTCGTAAAGGTGCCATTTTGGATCATCTCATCGAAAAAACTGTCAAACCTATGTCTTAAGGGATCAAATTTCGCCTGTTTCGGAAATGCCATAAAACCATCTTGGACATCGATTATCGGCGTGATTGGGGTAATTGCCTTAGGGATTTTGATTTGGGCAAGCACGGCATCGGTATTACGGCTGTTTGTGGCGAGTAAATCTAAATCCCCCCGAGAGAGGCGTTCTATCCCGCTTTTAATATCGACAAATTCATTGATGTTCAATGATTTAGTTTGTTCATTAAACGTCGGGCCATAACTCCAACCCTGCATCTTACCAATCCGTTGACCTTTAATGCTGGCATAGTCGCCATTCCATACTATTTCATTGCCTACACGTGCATAGAACACCATGTTATCGCGGTAAAACGCTTTCGTCGCAAAAGCCAAGTTTGCTTCACGCTCTGGGGTATCGTAGGGACCAATAAGAATATCTGCTTGGCCACGTTCGACCATAGAAATCGCGCGGCGCCAAGGGGTAATTTGATAGTGAATGTTCACACTTTGCTGCTGGGCGAAGCGATTTAAAATATCGACACCTAAGCCGGTATATTCGCCATTGGGCTGTAGTTCGAAAATTTGGCTGAAGCTCGCACCCACCGCGAGCAGGTCTTTGGCCTGCGCAGTCAAGCAAAGGCTGCTGAGCGCCAAAAGGACGACTTGTGCAAAGGCTTTGCTGAGTATCATGGCATTCCTTGTGTGGTTTGAATGCGGGAACTTAAGGCACGGTATCTTGTAAAAAGCGGCGATATCGTTAGGACATTCATTGAAGTAAAGGTTAGCAAATTTTACCCTGATTGGGGCGCACGTTAACATTTTAATGTTTTGAGATAAACGCAAGATTATTTTTCATACGCTGAATCGCAAGGGCATTAAGCCGTTGTTCTTCAATTGATACATCATCCTATCCTTCAGACTGTTTAATGATACCTAAAGGTGTCAATTTGTATCGCTTGCGGGTGAGGATGAGAAATGTATTTTAGTTATGCGTTTAAATCTGTTAAGGCCGAATAAAGGGGATTGCGGTATGCTCTGCCACTAATTGATTGATACGCCAACGCTAGGCGGCCTATTTGAGCGGGATGTTATGAAGCTGCAGGAAATAGATAAAACCTTGTACCGTAAAAACATGAATTTATTCATCGTAATTTTAGTTGTTAGCTTAGTCGTGCTGTCACTGATTTTTGGAGCTGGGTTGATTGCGCTGTTTGGTGCGACGCCTGTGCCGGGTGAGCCTACAGGTAATTTCCATTTGAATCTCTTAGGGGTGATTTTCAGTCTGGGTCTGTGTAGCGCAGTGATTTACAACTTGAAGGACAAACCTTTCTTCAGCGAAATTTATTATGTGTGGCAATTAAAGCAGCTCCATAATCGTATCTATCGCAAGTTGATTAAGATTAAAGCCGCAGCGGCGCAAAATGATATTAATGCTTTGATTATACTGCTTTTTTATTACACGAGTTTAAGGCAAGTGTATGAACTCGATGACAATACGCTGACCTTGCCAGCGCTGGCTCAAGATCTCAATCGTTTGAATACACAAATCGAGAGCTTAGGTTTATTGCTGTCGCCTGAACAATTTACGCCTGATCTGCTGACGCGTCCTTTCTGAAACTGACAAGGCAA
This sequence comes from Shewanella sp. 1180_01, assembly GCF_052850535.1. Taxonomy (NCBI): domain Bacteria; kingdom Pseudomonadati; phylum Pseudomonadota; class Gammaproteobacteria; order Alteromonadales; family Shewanellaceae; genus Shewanella; species Shewanella sp. 1180_01. The sequence goes on along the minus strand of NZ_VXCT01000050.1, from coordinate 7,578 downwards.
GATGAAGATCGCTCCTCACCTTGCCCTTATCTAGCCCTTGTCTTTATCGCCCTTACCCCGAATGAGGTCAGCGAGTCCCGCTTAGGCGGCTTGCTGGGCTCTTTGCAGTGTGAGTAACCACTTACCATAGATAAAAATCCCCACCGCTGAGATAGTCCCTATGGCGGCGATGATATACCACGCCATGCCAATGTTATGGCTGTGGTACAACATCTGGGTAAGATCCTGGGCGCTTTCACCTGTGTAGCTCACCAAGGTAGTAAAGGCTTCACCTTGGGGAATGGCGCTAACCTCAGTGCTATTCATGCCGCGCTCTAGTAATAAATCCCGCGAAAACAATTCCTTTGATGCATAAATTTCATAGAGTTTAGGGCCAAAGTAGCCTTCTAATCCCCAGCCGATCCCTTGGGGCAACATCACAAAGCCCAAGTACATGGCTTTTTTACCTTCGGGCGCTATGTTGCCCATAAACTCATTTTTCTTCGGGCTAATCATCATTTCGCCAATGGAGAACATGGCAATTGCGAGCACGATAAACCAAGCCGCATGGAAGGCGCCGATAAACACAAAGGCCAAAATACTCAGTAAACAACCAACAAACATAGCAGTAGTGATGCGGTATTTAGCCGTCAGTGCGGCGACGATAAAACAGCTGGTCATGATCATGCCGGCATTAAGGTTGAGCATGCCTTCTGGCATCACCTTAGTGCCTTCGTTATTGAGGCCAAGCCAAAATTGCAGAATGCCGTTACTGGTGCCTTCGCTGCCAAAAAGGGATGTGACGATTACGCTGGTATCGACCCATTCGGAAATATGGATAGGCAACACATCGAATAGGGCATTGTACAAGAACCAAAAGCCTGCAAATACCAACATGTAGTAGATCACAATCGGTTTTTTCAGCTCACGCCAAGCATCACGCCACAGGGCTTCTTGTTTGACTTCACCCGACTTGATTTGTTTGTTACGTGCGAGTCGCTCGGCTTTGCCTGGTTCTGTATAGGTCAGTAAAAATAAGAAGTTGAGTGAGATAATCGCGGCGCAGGCGAAAAACACATTGTCCCACGACAATTGGCGCATGTGCACGGCCACTAACGGCCCGAGGAAACCGCCAATGTCGACGACTTGGTAAAAATGCCCCAAGCCATAGAGGTATTATTGCGATTGGTGGACAGCACTAAGGTGCCTTGAATACCCGGTTTAAATATCCCTGTGCCGATGGCAAGGAGTAATGCGCCAGCAAGGAAACCCCAAAAACTGGGAAAGAATGCCATCACCAGATAGCCAAAAATTTTAATGATGGTGGAGCCAAAGATGGTTTCTTTGTAGCCGACGCGGTCAGACATGCCGCCAGTGAACACGGGCACAAAGGTTTGCATGATCGCCCACAGGGAAATAATAATGCCGTAGTCGCTTAGGCTGATCCCAAGGCCGCCCCAGACTCAGGCGCTTTAGCGTACAGCCCCGCACTGGCTTTGACGCCGTAGTAGGCGATACGCTCGACTAACTCCATCCCGCCGACCAGCCAAAACACATAACCTAAGCTAGTAATGGAGGCCCACATACCGAGCTGTTTGACTTCCCGCAGGTCGTTGCCTGCATTTGGACTATTCTGACTCATGTCCTTCCCTTATTATTGTTATTGAATTTATTATTAATTAAGCCATTAATTATCAATATCTTAAATTTTTATAGTTAATCATTTCATCTTGCTAAAATACGCGAATAGGCTTGCTTGAGCTGATACTTTACCTAATTCGGCCTTAAACACCAAAAAAGTAGCAAAAAATGATGAGTTAGCCTACATCTGTTATTGGACTGTGCTCGGTTTGTCATTTGACTGAAATTGGACTGTGTAGACTTAAGTCATTGTGATGATTAATCTTTGTGGTTACATCTTCATACTTAACTTGCTTTGAGTTACGGCTGATTTTAGGTACAATCCATTGTCGCATTTTTGTTCACCCGATCATTTTTCTAAATAGATACGACTCTTGCCCCCTTTTTTGTGAGAAACGCTAATGACAGCAATAACATCTAATCATGCTCCTGCGGATATGAGCCTGCTCGAGGAGCCGATTGCGAAGCTTTTTTGGCGCTATACCATACCCACCATTGCCTCTATGTTGGTGACGGGCGTCTATGTGACGATTGATGGCATCTTCGTTGGCCACTATTTGGGTGAAACTGGGCTGGCGGGGATGATGTTAGCCTATCCAGTCGGCGCTATTTTGTATGCGATTGGCGCCATGATCGGCATGGGTAGCGCAGCATTAGTGTCGATCAATCTTGGTCAAGGCAATGTGGCTAAGGCCCGTAAATTGCTCGGTAATGCCTTTAGTTTGTGTTTATTCGCAGGGGCCATTATTTCCCTCATTGGTGGGATATTCTCGCGGGATATTTTGATCGCCCTCGGGGCGCAGGGGGACATTCTCGAAAACGCCAACGAATACCTGTTCTGGTATTTTGCCCTGTGTCATTTCCCCATTATTTCAATGACCTTCACCACATTGCTGCGTAATGATGGTCGGCCATCCATGGTAACTTGGGTACTGATCTTGGGCGGTGTATTAAACACTTTCTTAGATTGGCTGTTTATTGTGGTCTTCCCCTTTGGTTTAGCGGGCGCTGCGATTGCGACTATGATGTCGCAGGCGGTGACGGGGCTTTTGTGTTTGCAGCACTTTTTCAGTCCTCGGACTCAGTTGAGGATCGACCTTGAGCAGATGAAGCTTAAGCTCGACAATTGCTTGAACATAGCCCGTGTGGGTTTCCCTAGCTTTTTGATGAACCTTTATTTATCGATAGTGTTAACCCTACACAACACAGCTTTTTTGTGGGTGGGCGGCCCCTTACACGTGGCAGCCTATGGCGTGGTGAGTTACACAGAAGCGTTTTTCTATTTGATTTTTGAAGGTATTGCGCTCGGCACGCAGCCAATTTATAGCTTTAATGCGGGTGCAGGGCGTTTCGACCGTGTCAAGCAAGCACGCAATATTGCCTTTGGCATGACGCTACTCACCGCAGCCTTGGGCTTAGCATTGATTTATTCTCGCCCTGATTGGTTAGTGTATTTGTTTGCCGGTGATAATCAGAACCTAACGCCCGTGGCGATTGAAGGGATGCGCTGGTATTTCTGGGGCTTACCTATGGAAGGCTTAATCTTAGTCGGTGCGAGTTTCTTCCAAGCGATTAATTGTTCGAGACAAGCCTCTATGCTGACGGGCGCGAAACTTATCTTGATCGCGGCGATTATCTATTGTTTCGCTTGGATGTTTGGCGTGATTGGCGTGTGGATATCGCTCGCAACCTGTAGCACTATTCTGACGATATGGATGTTCTACGCCATGAAGCGAGTCGAGGCGCGGCTGCAATAATCCTGTTTTGCTTGGATCTTGGTTTTGGCTGTTTTTTTGCGTGCGCTGATGATGAGGGAAGAGGGCAAAGGAAGGCGAAAGACGCGGCCAGACAAGCGGTAAGAATAGATATATGCACAGAGGCATAAGTGGTTAGTTTTCCCTGAGTTTCATACTCGATTTTACAATTGATTTAACCATTAATTTCACTATTGTTTTCAGTATCGGGGCGATTCATGGCCCCGATTGCCATTCAACGACTATCTTTCTGCGCCAAACATGACTTAGGGCTAGCGTGGGATGATGGCCTCTGATACATTTCGCTGGTTTAATCTACTATCAAAAATGACGCCTTCAAGCGGGCGGTTTTTTCGAGGTCATAACCCTCAGAAAACAAGTCTAATTCGCTTTGAAGCTTAGGTCAGCTGATCGTCGATATAACTGGGTATTGAGCCGAATGACTCGCTCGTTGATTTTAGTAATTTATGTTTTATGAGGCCCTTATGCGCACCACTGCAGTCATTTCTATGCTGTTGCTTGGCGTGTTAACCAATGTTAATGCCAGTGCCAAAGAGAATGAGTTAGTGTTTGCCAGCGACTTTGAAGGTAATCGTTTATCTCAACCTTGGTCGTGGATCATGGGTTGTCAATTTGAAGGCGCGGAACCCCACAGTGGCGAAAGTGCGTTGTTATGTGCCGAAGGCAATAGCAGCATAGTCAGCAAGTATCCCATTTCTGAAGCGGGTCTATTGGAGTTTTGGGTTAAAACTCAAAATACTCAAACCCAGTATCGGATCAATGTATTAACCTCACCAGTATTAAAGCTCGATGCCCAGTGGCAGCATGTTGCCTTAATCGATATCACTCCGGGTGCGAACGAGTATTTAGCGCACCGAGTCTCTATCGACGATCCGAGCCGCCAGTATATTCGCCTCGACATTGAGTCCATTAATGGCCCCATCAGTCTGGATGATTTGAGTTTAGATAAAATTCGCCTCGATATGGCCCTGCAAAAAAATGAGCAGAAAATTATCGGCGGGATTTTAGATAAGCTTAAAGCTGACAAGAACTACGAAGTGCAGTCTGAGTCATTCCGCACCTTAGGCAAAAACTACGCCGCCCAGCTTGAGAGCCAAAGACAATACCTCGAATACTCGAATGCCATCTATTCCAGTATCACCTTTGTGTTGGCAACCACTGAGCGCAACAAGATGTCTAACCCTATGGGATATAACACCTTTAGGTCGGTGCTATCCGACACTAAACGTGTGGCATCACCTATCCAGCAGGCACGCTTGGGCTCTATGGTGAAACCCTTTGGCGATTTAGCCACCGCGACCTTAAATGTGGTCAGTGCCGGTGCTTATTCCGCCTTCGCCGAACCTTTTAAATCATTCTTGGCCGCGACCTTCGATCGCTCCAACTATGACAACAGCGACTTGAGCCGTAGCGATAAAAAGTTTGCCGAAGAAAATGGCCTGAAAATTTATCAGCAGGCCGAACGCTTTATGTCTGAAATCGAAAAAGAGCTGCAACAGGTCACGGCACTAGACAATGATTTAGTCAGCATGCAGAAGAACTTAGATACGTTCCGTAAGGATCTCGATAAGCATTTACGCGGCTATTTACAGCATGCAGGCATTGCTCGCACGCCTGAAAACTACAGCCGAGTGATGAGTAAAGACGAGCAAACCCGAGCACTTGTGATTACTGAGGCCAGTGCCAATATCAGCGCCAAAGCCGAAGCTTTGCTAGCTTCTAATAGCAATGCGGAACTGGTGCAGTACATGATTAAAACCACTGAGAAGATTGATGAATTTCAAGAATTCAAGGAGCGTTTTAACCAGATCACCTCGGCCATGCTAACCTTCTACGATAAATTTGAACGTTCGATTGCCACTGAACAAAACCCCTTCACCGACCCAAGCGATCGCGCCGTATGGGAGCTACACGCCCAAAGCGCCCGTAACTACATTCGCCAGTCGAAGGAAGCCTTCACTAAAGCCTTTATGTAGTTTATTTCGCGATAGCTTGATGATGTTTGTGAGTGGATCTATTACTGCGTACTTAGTCTGGCGCGGAAAAAGATAAAACTCGAATAAAGTAACAATGCTCGAATAATACTTTAAAACATCAAACTTTAATGGCAGCGTAAGCTTCTTTACGCTGCCACTTTAAATTGAAATTACCTAAAGCAAGTTAACTGAATTCCGCAGCATTCATTGTCATTTTTTCCCCTGTGACTCGCTGTCTTTTTATTTCATAAGAAGTATCCCAGCAGTAGAAAAACACTGCTGCAGAAATTTCAATTTTAGGGAAGTTTTCAAAAATGTTGAACGTGATGCTATATCGGTGATAACTTACTGTCATATTTGTATAATTTTGCCCTAAAAGTTTAAGCTAAAGTATATTTTAGAGGACTCGATAGTCCGAGTTATACATTGTAGGTCTGTAATGGGCCAATCCTATAAGCTGACACAAAAACGCAAGCAAGGACTTATTTTGCTGCAGACCGTCTTAATGCTTCTTCTTGCTGGCACTTGTTTTAGAAGCATCGACTGACACAATTCTATTGTGAGCTGGTGTGGCAATTTTCTAGCATGTTCGCTCGGTTTGATGGTTATTTCTGGCACGCCAATGTGCTTAGAGGCTGGTATATCTTTTTTGTGAAATTAAGCTCATACAGCCTCGATTTGTGTGTCGTTATGATCCTTGGGATGGTCATATACATAAATTTTAATCGAATCTATATCTGGTATTTCTCTTATTGAACTCCTGTATTTCTAGAGGTATTTATGTGCAATTTTTTCATCTACGGTTTTGTTCTACTTCTCTTTCCAATGACTCTCTTTGCTGATGACAATATTTTCTATCATAAAAACGTTATTTATTACAATGGTGACATTAACCAACATGGTTTTGAGAGAGTTAAAGATATTCACTCTCAACATCCTGATGTTACTCGAATAACATTCAATAGTTTTGGTGGGTATGCTGATGTCGGCATTGATTTTGCAAATTGGATTTTGAAGAGAGGCTTAGATATTGAAGTTGATAAATATTGTATATCTTCATGTGCTAACTATCTTTTCTTAGCGGGTAAAAATAAATATTTAAACAGGAAATCTTTTCTTGGTTGGCACGGTGGGGTGTTTCAATTGAAAAATGAAAAATTAACTTCAGTTGATATTTATAAAATATTAAATTTTTCAAATGACTGCAATAGCAATGCATTATCCGACATATATTTAATTACGCCAATAGACAAGATTATAGATGAGAGTCTTTTCTTTAAAGAAATCAATGTGAATATGCTTATTACTGTGTATGGCCAAGTTAAACCGGTAATTTTTTATAGTGACAAACAACAACTTTGGAGTTATACAGCCGAAGCTCTGGCATATTTTGGAGTGAAAAATATAGTTTTATTAGATGATAAGTGGACTCCAGAAAAAATTATTAAAGGTAGATTAGTTACTTATTTCGAGTTAGATGAGATAGAAAAGCAAGTTATAACATCAAAGTTTGTAAGTGAAGCATTTATATCCTACTGATGCGGAAACTAGCGAAGGAATACAGAGACGCCCGAGGAATATAGCGAATACAGGAATACACAGACACCCCGAATCGACCATGCCAGTATCCAGCTGCGCATTCGGGCTACATTAAAAGGTGAGTAGCCAAAAAATCTATTGCCTTTTATCGGTAATGAACACGAGAACCAGCCCAATGGCATTGCGTTTTCCGTAGCGGATTACCTTGAATTGGTGGATAATACAGGTCGAATCATCCGTAATGATAAACGCGGTGCTATCAGTGAAAATAGCGCCAAATTAGAACTTAAGGTCAAATTATGCAAACTGTTCGTGGTTTAGAAATAAGCCAAAAAGTATTACTTGGTGAAGAAGCGTTTATCAAATATAAACGTGAAAATAGAAAATGGTACGCAATCTTGTGCATGGCTCTAGTTTCCATTTTTATCATGGTTGCCTTCGCCATTATCAATAAAGAGTTGGAACTTGGGATTTACATAGGAGCCTTACTGTTTGTGTATTGTATTCCTTTAGGTGTATTAGCATCCAAAAATAAAAGTAGCCCTGCCATATGGGTTTTATTTACTTTACTTTTTACACCAGTTTTGGGTTTCGTTTTTTCTCACGCTTTAATGACAAGAAAAGGTTTCAAGCATGAGTGGCTTTAAGCTCTGATGAATACAAAGACA
>NZ_VXCT01000005.1:0-147373 GCF_052850535.1 Shewanella sp. 1180_01 | reverse complement strand
TGTCAACCTATCTTAGGACGGGACAATGACGACAGATCTTATTCATTCAGCTTGCTCATGATCATCTCATCCCAATAAATACCTTGATTAAAATGCTCTGCGAGTTTTTGATTTAACTCATTAAAACCTTTAACCACCTCTTCGCCCCTTTGACTAATACAAGACCAGACAAATCGATGGCAGTTATTGTCAAATAAATCGTACTCACGATATTGATAAATCGCCTGCTCGGCACGGGTTAACACAGCATCGGCGATGAGTGGTTGATGCAGATGATTACAGGCAAGATAGATTTGGCTGCCTGTTCGCCCCGCCAAGAAACGCTTTACCGACACTGCCCGCACTAACCCTGAACCGTGTAACTCCACTAAGCAATCGTCACCCAGCCAGATACCCGTATGTTCAATTACGCCAAAGACATAACAACAGACAATACTGCCTGGGATTGGCGCAACTTGTTTTAATCCCTTTTGCCATTGACTCGGCGCCGCCACCATAGCGCGATTGGCGACGGGATACTTAGGGGCCTTACCGAGTAATCTGTCGCGCTCAAGTTGCTGACGCTTCTCACGCTCATCGGCCAACAAAACTGCGCCAATTACGGCACCTCCCATCCAAAGCAAAGGTAACGGCATCATGTTCTCCTACACACTCAGTTTATTAGAGTGAAGTACAAGTTGGTTGGATTGCCAAGTTGGCGGCATTGAATTTAAGCTTTAAAGTTAAGCTTAGGATTAGGTTTCAAGTCTAGCCTGTCAGTAATTAACCTAAGATGAAATCAGAGTGAAATCAGAGTGAGATTAAAGTTAAATCAGCGTAAAGCAGCATCACCTCAACTCGATTAACTCATCCACAAAGTGTGAGTTAAAACTGAAACAGCTAAGTCGATTGCCGCAATAAATCTGCCACAGTTAGTTGCCCCGCCCCGCCCATGGCCGCCATTTGCGCCAATAATAATTCCCCGCAGGCTAAGGCATCGGTCAACGCACTGTGGGCAGTATAAATGGGCAAACCGTAACGTTCGCGGCAAGCGCCGAGGCGCAAACTGCCCTCTTTAATCACTGAGTGTTCCCGTAGCAAACGATGCCTTTCAAGCATGAGTGTATCAATGGCGGGTAGGACAAGGGCTTGATAATAAATGGCCAATAAATCCTGCTGCAGAAAGCGACAATCTAGCGGAGCATGATGCGCGACCAGCACCCGACCATAGGTTTGATTGATAAACCAGCCCATGGCTTCCTCAATCGTTACCGCCTGCACCAGATGATTATCGAGGATCCCGTGGATCGTCGCGCTTTGGCCAACACTACCGCGAATTTGCACTAATTTTTGCTCGGCGCGCGCTAAAGGGATCTCGCCGCGCTCAATCGGCACTAAGCCAATGCTGAGGATTTGATCTTGCTGCGGATTGAGACCTGTCATCTCTAAATCCATCGCCATCAAAGGTGCTTCGGATAACGGCATCGCCAGCAGAGGTAATAACGATTGATAATAGCCCTTAAATAACTGATGTTGGCAACGTAGCGCCCGCCAATTAAGTTTCGTTTTCAGCAGCAGTGTATTCATATCAAAAACTTCGCATGAACTTCATCTTCATCCCCGCCTGCGCCTCATGCACCACTTTAAAGGCATCACGTAGCTGATGGCGGACCAGCGAAGATAAATGTGCGGGTAACAGATAATTGCTCACCTCTAGCCCGAGATTATGTTGATAACCTTGGTTCGATAACCGCATATGGGCGATAAACTCGTGGGCATCGGCAAGATTAAGCGCATCTTTACGGTTAAGGATATTAGCATCCATCAAGGCACGGATACGTTTCGCAGTATTCACTTCTTTGATCCCTGCAGACAGGGCATAAACACGGGCAATATCATTGATTAATGCATTGCCCTTATGCTTCAAATCTATGCCTTTGACTTCACTGCCATCACGTTCGAGGACAAATTTGCGGAAAAAGCCCAGCGGTGGCGACTCCACCAGCGAATTGCCTGTCATGCCCGCGAGGAAAATATCGTTATCACGGGTTTGAGCCAAGACTTTATCCTGCAGCGCATCAAATAAGGTTTGTGGACCGTACACCGAGCGCATGTCGAAGAAGATACTGGCGTGCAGTAACGCCTTAGGCTCGGGCGTTATTACCCATTTTTCAAATACTTGTTGCCACTGTTTAAGCGACATTCGCCACTGTGAGTTTTGCGCCATAATGTTGCCGGGGCAAAACTCATAACCGCATTGGTCAAGCCCAGCGCATACAGCATGAGTTAACGCATCGAAATAACCTTTGGCAAAATCATCCATCTCTTCTGCGACTAACAGACCATTATCTTGATCTGAACACGCGGCTTGATCTTGGCGTCCCTGTGAGCCAAATGCCAACCAGCAAAAAGCCATGGGCGGCTCACCGAGCAATTGTTGATTGAGCACGATTAACCGCCGTGTCAGCGCATCGGTGACAGAGGTTAACACTCGGCCAATTTCTTCGGCTCTGGCATCCGCACTGATCAAATTTTGCAGTAACAGCGGAATTTGCTTACTGACGCTAATTAAACTGGCAAGATCCTGCTGACGTTCAATCTCGCCAATCAACAGCAGCGGTTGTGAGCCCTGCCCGCGCAAGATGTCGGTACTGGTCACCATGCCAATAGCTTTATCTTGGTCGATAATGGGTAAGTGATGAATGTTATGCTCGCTCATCAGCAACATGGCTTCAAAAATCAACGCATTGGATGAAATTGAGATCGGCGAAACTGTCATGGCTTGATGCACTGCGATATGGCCGTCGAGCCCCGCCGCTAACACCCGATTACGCAAATCCTTATCGGTTAAAATCCCAACTAGCTTGTTATTATCCGTGACCAACAGGGATGACACTCGGCTGTTTCGCATTAAGAGTGCCGCCTGCGTCACGCTCGCGTGGGCATCAATAACAATAGGTGCGGATGACATCAACGTGCTGATCCGGCTAGTGGTCGTCAGATCTTTCGCCTTAAAGCGAGCCTCATGACGTAAACGTTTAGCAAATGCGCGGGTAAAAAATTTATCGAAGTTGCGGCTCTCGCTTCTGAGATTATCGAACAAGCTTTGGGGCAAATGATAAACCAAACCGTCTTCGAGAATAGCGACTTTGTTGACGACTTTCTCCCCCGATAACAAGGTCGAAAAACCAAAAAACTCCCCCTCGCCGACTCTATCGACCAGCACGCCTTCAGGATCGCGCACCTCAAAGGCGCCGCTACGCACCATATACAACTTGGGCGAGTTAGCATCAAAATTGACATAACCAGAGGCTTTACTGTAATACCCGACAGTGATGGCCTTAGCACAGCGCACCACAACATCTTCAGGCAGAGTATCAAAAGGCACTAGCCCTTGTAGAAATTGCACTACGGGTTGTAACTCACTGGCATTCATAGGCAACACCTTCTGTTAGGCGAAAATTTTACTTATATGTCATCACTATAGCCTGCATTGTCGCGGCGCTACATTCGACTAAAGTCAGCCCTAGGTTGCTCCCGTTAACTCCTCAATTGACTCATTCAACTACTGGACAAAATACTTTCCAAATGCGCAATAAAAAAGAGCGCCGAAGCGCTCTCTTATGTTGATGCAATGATTAAGCGATGAGCTTAGTGACCGCTCGCTTCACCCGAACCTTTAGGGAAACGAATCGATTCGACCATCTCCTGAACATGTAATGGCGTTGCCGTAGTCACACGACTCACTAACGCCGCCACACCGAAGTTCACTAACATACCCACCATACCGATACCTTCAGGTGAAATACCGAGGAACCAGTTAGCGGCAACGTTACCCGTTGGGTCAACAAACTTGAAGTAGATGATATAGCTGGCTGTAAACAGTAGACCCGTTAACATACCGGCAATCGCGCCTTCTTTGTTCATTGTCTTAGAGAAGATACCCATGATGATCGCAGGGAACAGTGATGATGCAGCTAACCCGAAGGCGAACGCCACCACCGCGGCCACAAAGCCTGGTGGATTCACCCCAAAGTAACCCGCAATCACAATGCCCACACCCGCCGCTAAACGAGCAAACATCAGCTCTTTTTTATCGGAGATATTTGGCATCAAGTTTTTCTTGAGTAAATCGTGTGAGACCGAGGTTGAAATCACCAACAACAAACCCGCAGAAGTTGACAAGGCCGCAGCTAAACCACCCGCTGCAACCAAGGCGATAACCCAGGCTGGCAAGTTGGCAATTTCTGGCGTCGCTAATACTATGATGTCGTTATCGATCTTCATTTCGTTTTTGCTAGCAGGATCTTCCATCTTACCAGCTGCGTAATAAAGTTTGCCGTCGCCGTTTTTGTCGTTCCACTTGATTAAGCCGGTTTTTTCCCAGTTTTTAATCCACTGCGGCGCAGACTCATAGGCCACACCTTGCGAATCAGCACCGTTAATGGTTTCAATCATGTTGACGCGAGAGAACGCTGACAACGCAGGCACTGTGGTATACATGATACCGATGAACACTAATGCCCAACCCGCAGAGATACGCGCATCTTTCACTTTAGGTACAGTAAAGAAACGCACGATAACGTGAGGTAAACCCGCAGTACCCATCATTAACGCGCCAGTAATACAGAACACATCAATCATGCTCTTAGAACCGTCAGTGTAAGGGGCAAAGCCAAGTTCAGTTGACACATTGTTGAGTTTTTCAAGCAAGTAAACGCCACTATTATTACCCGCGGCATCGAGTAGTTCAGCACCGAAACCCACTTGTGGAATAATGTGGCCTGTCATCATCACAGATAAAAATATGGCTGGCACCATGAATGCGAAAATCAATACACAGTACTGAGCAACCTGAGTGTAAGTAATCCCTTTCATACCACCGAGTACGGCGTAGAAGAACACGACTGCCATACCGATATACACGCCCGTGTCGACTTCAACTTCTAAGAAGCGAGAGAACACCACGCCCACACCGCGCATTTGCCCTGCAATATAGGTAAAGCAGATAAAGATAGCGCAGATAACCGCCACTGTGCGTGCGGCCTGTGAGTAATAACGCTCACCAACGAAATCTGGCACAGTGAACTTACCAAACTTACGTAAATACGGCGCCATACACAGGGCCAACAATACGTAACCGCCCGTCCAGCCCATTAAGTACACGCTACCGTCGTAACCGACGAAAGACACAATACCCGCTAATGAAATAAACGACGCCGCCGACATCCAGTCCGCCGCCGTCGCCATACCGTTAACAACTGGGTGAACACCGCCACCTGCAACATAGAATTCTTTGGTTGAACCCGCTCGGGTCCAGATTGCAATCCCAATGTAGAGCGCAAACGAGAGCCCTACGATAATATACGTTAGTGTTTGAACATCCATCTCAACGCTCCTTAGTCTTCTTGTACGTTATATTTTTTATCTAAGGCGTTGGCTTTTGCCGCGTAGACAAAAATAAGCGCAACGAATACATACATAGATCCCTGCTGTGCAAACCAGAAACCTAATTTGAATCCCATGAAATGGACTTCATTGAGTACATCAACCAATAAAATGCCGCATCCAAAAGAGACTGCCGCCCAAATGGCTAATAAGCTCAGAACGAGACGAATATTCTCGCGCCAATAACCTTTTGCCTTATCATTGTTTTCAAAACCCATAGTGACTCCCCTGTGCTGTTTTAATTTTAAGTCTTGTTTAATCTAGCAACAGCTGGTGTGAGCACAATCACGACTTTCGTCTAACTCGTGATTCAAAACACTGTCCATAAATAGTGAATAGAAATAAATTCAACGAGTTAACAATGATTTTACATTTAGATACAGTTTCAACTTTTTCAACAGGTTAGACCAATGTCGAACAAGAATGAGAGGGATGTAGGTAGATAAGGCGGGAAAACAAACAAGAAATAGGAATAACGTGTTGTCTGAGCTTGAAAAATTAGAAGTTTAATCAGCCTTAAAGATGACTTTAGACTGAAAGTGCATCATATGGTTTGAGGGTTTAACCACTAAAGATGGATGAGATATCAGCATTCGTTCTTTAATTAATAGGCGATTTCAAATCACTCATCCAAGTCGCGTTAGGCTGGCAGCAAAGCCGTTTCATTTCAGCATTTCACTTAATAGTTATTGCGTAGTTTGATTCACAATTGCTTTTTCAATTTCAGGCAAAAAATAACCCAGCTTAGACTGGGTTATTAACGCTAGATTAGCCAATAGCGGGATAAGTTTCCCAATGCAGCTCGCAAGGCGCTTATTCGTTAGCCGCGATGAGTCTAGTCTCCATTTATTAAACGCGGTTACTTCGCGGCTAAAAACTTAACTAATGCAGCCAACTCTTCTGGCGTGTGCGCGGTCGATGTCAGCATATAACGGCCATTAACCAGTAATGAGGGTACGCCCTTAATCCCAGCAAGCTCAGCTTGAGAGTCATAATTCATTAGGGTGAATTTGGCATCAACGGAATTCATCGCGGCATCGACATCATCAACCTTAGCGCCTTGGGCGACAAAGAAGGCTTTAACCTGTTCAGGTGCTGTAAATTGCTCACCTTTCTCATGGATTTGCTTGAAAATAGCGCCATGGGTTTGCTTAGTCATCTTTAATTTTTGCGCCACATAGTAGGCAAGCTGACTCAGTTCCCAAGCAGGACGGCCAGCGCCCACAGGGGTACGTTCAAAAGCCACATCTTTGCCGAGCAGTTGCACTGTCAGGTCCATAAGCGGTTCTTGCTTATAGCAATGTGGGCAGTTATAGGAGAAAAACTCTCGCAGCACTGGCTTTTGCGCTTCGGTAATCCCCGCCACAGTGACGTAATCTTTGCCTTCTTCGAAACTTGCGGCCTGCAGTGCAAAGCTGGCACTCAACATTAATCCGCACGCCAATGCGGCTATAGGTCGAACTCGATTAAACACGCTCATTATATTGTCTCTTTTTATTCGTCATTGGTTTAAATAAGGATGACACATTCGCTCAAGCAAAACTTGGAACCCAAAGATAACCTAAAAGTTCGGCTTTTACCTTTAACAATAATTAACCTTTCTCAACATGCCTCTAGCATATCCAGCGGGGAAGCATACTGATATCGAAAGCCTAAATCTGTGACAATTGCGTCACCTTGGATGACTTTACTCGGCATGGATTGTTGATTAAATTCGGGTGCGACTAAACCAAGGGACTCGGCGGCGGCTTGATAAAACTCAGCTTTAGTGGGGTGTGTCGGCGCGCAAAGATTATAAATCGGTGCCACTGATAATCCTGAATCCGTTGCCGCGAGAATCCGACTTACCGCGCTGACACAATCACTTAAGTGGACTAAATTCACTGCCACATTGGCGCCACTGACATCGGTTTTTCCGGCAAGGAAACGTCCGGGATGACGTTTGGGGCCTACGAGTCCTGCAAAGCGGACAATACAGGCATGGGGCAAGGCTTGGAATAAAGCTTCTGCATCTAATAGCACTTGGCTGTCGCTAGATTCTGCCAAGGCATCGGCTTCGGTCATCACTTTATCTTTGGCCGGATACACGCCCGTTGTGCTGATAAACACAATCTGCTGATATTGCCAGCCTTGGGTTAATGCGATGAGTTGTTGCAGTTCTTCAAGATACACGGCGTTACCGCGCTTTAATCGGGGAGGAATATTGACCACTAGATAATCGGTTTGAAATAAACCGCTTAACGCCTGAGCATCGGGGGCAGAGGGTGCTTCGCTGCCCAATTGCAGCGGATAGGCATCAATCCCGACCTCAGTTAATGCCGATAATTCGTCGGCACTGCGCTTACAGCCTGTGACTCTATAGCCCTCATGGACAAGCTGCTTTGCTAAAGCAAAACCAAACCATCCACAACCGACCAAGGCAACACTGGATTTTACTGCGCCATTTTCTGCTTTTACATTCGCCATATTAGCCCTAAGGGAATCATATCAGCGGATAGAATACGGAACTTAGCGCATAAGATTCAAGTTTGTAGCGAACTAAAATAAAAACTAACCCCTTTATCGACTTGCAAGGTACGAATAGCGCCCTCGGACAATTCTTCCGCTTTGATGGCTTTTTGCACTGTCACGCCTTCATCACTTAAGAAACGCAGCGATGCTTCACTCCCGTCCACTTTGCAAGCCCACACTTGGGGCTGACTCACTTCTTTGGTGGTCATGATCACTTTCGCAATACTGTCATCGGAGAGCTTTACTATCGTTCCCGGTGGGTAGATGCCGAGAATTTTAACCAACACAGAAATCAGTGATTCTGAATGTTTACTCGCACGGTTTTTAAACAAATAACCTAGTGCCACTTGAGGAGATGTCACTTGCTGACCACTGAGCTGCTGATCGTAATCATTTGCTAAACTCACGATCTGCGTAATTATTGGGATCTTATGCCCCGTCAATCCATCAGGAAACCCTGAACCATCAACAAACTCATGGTGGTGTAAAATGATATTTAACACCTCTTTAGGGAATAATCCCGACCGATTCAGCATGTCAAAACCAAAATTAGGATGCATTTGCAAATAGCTGGCTTCGTGTGTCGTCAGCGCGCCACGCTTTCGGCGGATGACATCGGGCACTTTAAGCTTACCGATATCATGCAGCAAACTGCCAAGAGCGATATCACGCAACTCTCTTGGGGTTAAATCCAGCGCATGACCAATCATCATTGCCAGTACAGCCACAGAGACGCCATGTTGGGTCACACTCACATCTTTCTCATCCATCCCAACCAGGGTAAGGAACGGTGTTTCAACTTCCTGCAAATGACTTAGCAAGTCTTCGACCAGTGCCGCTGATAATCGATAGGCGCCTTCAGGATCGCTGACTATTTTACCAAACACATTACGTGAGTTATTCACATTCATTAGAAAACGTTTCTGACTCAAACGCATCGCCTTACGGGTATCGGCCTTGAGATCCCGTTCGGGTTCGACTGCTATCTCGTCTTCAATGTCTTCGTCTTCTTCAACAATATCCAGTTCGGCATTCGATTCCGATAACAAAAACACATATGGGACGCCTAGGCCACGGATCATTTCGATTTGAGCGGCACTGCTGATATCAACGCGGTTAAATAAAAAGGGGTGATTCGTCCATGACAAGGGCAACTTGACTCTCATGCCAAGTTGAATTTCTGATAGTGATAATTTTTTTTGAGGTACTTTTGCCACGCAGTATGACTCCTTTCAAATGTGATGCAGGACATAAACAGATGACCTCATCTGCGTATCCAACAGGGCACATTCAAGCTAAGTACATATAACTATAGATGATTCAAAGCGTTCGATGCAGAGTACAAATGAAAAATCCTTATCAAACTGAGGCATAAGACACATTAATTTGTGCCCTGCGCCTCAGTGTTAAATAAAGGGACTAAATAACAACAGGATAGGATCTTAAGGCTGAAGCTCTTTTTGTTCTATTTTTGGCTCTTCTTTTGGCCAGTCACGAAGATAATAACTGAGTCGCTTCGATTTAATGAGATAAATGCCCGACCAGAACAAGACTAACGCGTCTAAAGCGAGGCTCCAATGGAATAGGAATTGGCCATGGTTCAGCCGCTGCCCCAACAAAACGCCATCAATCATCAGCAGCAACCACAGACCCCATTTTAAATGCACAAAAATAGGTCTTAACCATTGAGGCGAACGGCGACGTTCGGCAATCACCATAAGATAAATCAAAACCGCGCCAAGTCCCGCCCCGAGTGCTAGCAAAAAATCTGACTTTTCAGGGTAAAAAATCCGCACTAACTCAGAACGGTCACCCATCTGGGTCAGCGAGGCGATAAAAATGCACCAACCGCGCGCAAGATAAGCCAAGAGTGCATATAAAAAGATCGGCGGTTTAATATGGCCTTTATCATCGAGCCAAGTGATGTGACTAAAATTCAAATAGGTTTCCAATTAGCAAAATCTAAAACAGCATATCAAGGAGATGGTGCCAATCGCGGCTAATTCAATAGCCAAAGCAGACTATCTTTCCATGTCGTCATTTTTGCTCGGGCAAATAAAAATAGCGCCTTGGGCAAGGCGCTATTTAATGCTCACGATTCAGTGGTTTTTAAACTGTAGATGCGAAGCATCAGACCAAAGCCAACGGCCTATTTAGCCCTACAGCAATCAAGCGTTCGCGGCGAGGAGTGCCAATAACTCATCCTCATCCATCACTTTAACGCCAAGCTCCTGCGCTTTCGCAAGTTTTGAACCTGCCGCCTCACCTGCCACTAAGCAATCGGTATTTTTCGACACACTGCCAGCAACTTTTGCCCCCAGCGCCTGCAGCTGCGCTTTAGCATCGTTACGATTGAGTTGATTTAAGGTCCCGGTCAATACCCAGGTTTGACCTTTAAGCGGCTGCGCCTCTGCACTTAGCGCTTCAATGGCCGGCCAATGCACACCAGCGGCGATTAAGGCATCGATAACCTCAAGGTTATGCGGCTGAGCAAAAAAGTGGGCCACATGCTGAGCCACCACGGCGCCAACATCTTCCACTTCAGTTAACTGCTCCACAGTTGCCACCCGCAGCGCATCTAAACTGGCAAAGTGCGCCGCAAGGTTTGCCGCCGTCGCCTCGCCCACTTCGCGAATGCCCAAGGCATATAAGAAACGCGCAAGTGTTGTGGTTTTGGCCGCTTCAATCGCCGCTGCTAAATTGGTTGCCGACTTCATCCCCATGCGGTCGAGCATAGTCATCATAGAGGCGGTGAGCTTAAACAGATCCGCAGGACTTTGGACGAGTTCTTTATCAATCAATTGCTCGACGACTTTGTCGCCCATGCCATCGATATCCAAAGCCTTGCGGGATGCGAAATGCTTAATCGCTTCTTTACGCTGAGCTTCGCAGAATAAACCACCGCTACAGCGCGCCACTGCCTCACCTTCGAGACGCTCGACTAAACTGCCACACACAGGGCAATTATGCGGAAATACAATGTCAGTCGCCGTTTCAGGACGTCTTTCTGGCACTATGGCAACAATTTGTGGGATCACATCGCCAGCGCGGCGGATGATGACTGTGTCACCGACTTTAATGCCTAAGCGGGCAATTTCATCGGCATTGTGCAGCGTCGCATTCGATACCGTCACGCCACCAACAAACACTGGCTTTAAGCGCGCCACTGGCGTTACTGCGCCGGTACGGCCCACTTGAAAATCAACCCCTTCGAGCAGGGTCATTTCTTCCTGTGCAGGGAATTTATAGGCAATCGCCCAGCGGGGAGATTTAGCCACAAAACCTAAACGTTGCTGCTGGTCAATGTCGTTAACTTTCATCACTACGCCATCGATTTCAAAGGCTAAATCGCCGCGACGAGTAAGAATGTCTTTGTAGTAATCATAGACTTGGCTTAATTCAGCGCAGACTTTGATTTCGCTACTAACAGGTAAGCCCCACGACTTAAGCTGCTGTAACTGCTCGAAATGGGTTTTAGCTAACGGATGAGAATCCGGCTCAACAACGCCTAGCGCATAGGCATAAAAAGCTAATGAGCGGGCGGCGGTAATTTTACTGTTGAGTTGTCGCAGGCTGCCGGCAGCAGCGTTACGGGGATTAACAAAGAGTTTTTCATCCTTGGCGCGCGCCCTGTCGTTCAGCGCTTCAAAGGCGGCTTTCGGCATAAAGGCTTCGCCGCGCACTTCAACGAGTTCAGGGAAATCATTGCCGCGCAGTTTAAGCGGTATCGATTTAATGGTTTTAACGTTTTCAGTGATGTCTTCACCGACAGAACCATCGCCGCGGGTCGCGGCGCGCTCAAGTACGCCATTTCGATACAAGATACTCACGGCAAGGCCATCGAGTTTAGGCTCGCAGCAAAAACTCACCTCACCCACTTTATCGGTGACACGTTTGTGGAATGCACTGAAATCCGCCTCATCGAAGGCGTTATCTAAGCTCAACATAGGTTTAAGGTGAGTGATTTGATCAAATTTGGCGAGCGCCAATCCGCCCACCCTTTGAGTCGGTGAATCAGCCACAATCAAATGGGGATATAACGCCTCAAGCTTGAGTAAACACTGCATCAACCTGTCGTACTCAGAATCAGTAATGCTCGGCGCATCATCCACATAGTAACGAATGTTGTGCTCGTTCAGTGATTGGCTGAGCATCTGCATCACCTGCGATGCGTTTTCAGGGGTAACGTCTTCTGACACTAGTGTATCGAGTTGAATGTCTTGCATATTCTTTATCCAGAATGCTTTAGATCACAAAAAGTAGATCACAAAAAATGAGGCCGCAATTAGCGGCCTCATCAATATATAAACCGCCAAATTGCGGCGTCGGCTAAGCGTTAGCGCGAATGCGGTGTAAATAATCTTGCTTTGTAAACTCACCCCAAGGCAGACGTTGACCGTCGAGCACCACAGCATCGATATCGTCCGCAAGTTGGCGCGCAGAGTTAAGCATAATCGAGAAGTTCATTAAGGCATCGCCGTAGCAAGGTAAAGTCATAAAAAACACCACACCTTGGGTACTGAACTGCTCCATGTTGTCGGGATCAAACACGCCAGGTTTCAGCATGTTAGCAATAGAGAACAAGACTTTACCATTGCCCGCGTTATCCACATGGCGATGGAAAATGTTCATATCGCCATATTTAAAATTCAAGGTTAAGAAACAAGGAAGCAGTTCGGCGCCGTTCAGCTGTTGGCCATCTTTTGCGACCACATGTAAAACCAGCACGTCGCGTGGCTCACCTAATTCATCTTCAGCGGCTTGTTCGACAAAAGCCTCTTCTTGATGGTCTGCTTGATGTGCATTTTCTTCAAACAAGGCGCTTTGCTGCGGCGCGGCACGTAGCGCCTGTTCTTGCTCTGCGGCTTTTTGCGCCACAATAGCAGCATGGGATTGACCCATTTGCGGTACTTGCGTGCCCAAGACGGGCTCTTGGCGCGAGACTTTAGGACCACGGTGTTGCTCTTTTGCCACAGGTGGCTGTAAGCTAAAATCTGGCTGAGCTGGAATAGGTTCGTGTTTCGCTTCTACTTTTAGCTCTGGTTTAAGCCCTTGTTTAAGTTCTGCTTTAATTTCTGGCGATGTCAATTCTTGCGTCTTAGTCTCTAGCTTCACTTCCTGCTTCAAATAAGGATTGGCCGCGGGAGTCTCGTTGTTAGGCGTAATTTCGCCAGCTTTACGCACTCGCACAGCACCAATACCGTCGGCATCAAATCCTTCGGCATCAATTCGCTTAGGGCTCGACTCACCTTTCTCGGCCTGTTTCTTATAAAAATTGCCCATTGGACTATCTTTCAATGACTTAGGTTGTTGTCTTCTGATAGACCAAAATCCATGCACCAGCACAGCAACTATGGCTATGGCGCCTAAAACAAACAATACTAGTTGCAAATCTTCCATTGGTTACCCTGTCTTTGTTCTAGTTATCCAGCGTCAGCCATCGCCACCGCTTGCTCTATGTCTACCGCGACTATACGAGACACACCGGGCTCGTGCATAGTCACGCCTATAAGTTGATCCGCCATTTCCATAGTTATTTTGTTATGGCTGATATAAATAAACTGTACGCTCTGTGACATTTCTTTCAGTAATCGACAGAAACGTTCTACGTTGGCATCGTCTAATGGCGCATCCACTTCGTCTAGCATACAGAAGGGAGCAGGATTCAGCCTAAAAATTGCGAATACCAATGATAAAGCGGTTAAGGCTTTTTCACCACCCGAAAGAAGATGGATTGTGCTGTTCTTCTTACCTGGCGGCTGCGCCATGATAGTGACGCCAGTTTCCAGTAAATCATCGTCCGTTAACGCTAAGTAAGCTCGACCGCCACCAAACACCTTTGGAAATAAGCGTCCGAGATCCTCATTCACTGAGTCAAATGTCGTCTTAAAGCGGCTTCGGGTTTCTTTGTCTATCTTACGGATCGCTTCCTCTAAGGTCGCCAGTCCCTTATTTAAATCGTCATCTTGATGATCAAGATAGGATTTTCGCTCACTTTGCTGTTCAAATTCTTCGATAGCCGCCAGGTTAATCGCGCCTAAGCGAACAATTTTCTGCCGTATTTGATCTAAATCACTCTGCCACTTGTCAGGCATGCCCTCCGCGGGCAAGTTTCCAAGGATTTCAGACAGAACAATTTGCTGTTCCTGTAAGGCTTCCAGCTGACTATTGGCTTGGCCTTTTATTCCTTCACGACGTAACTTTAACGTGCTCAGGCTTTGAGTCAAGCCCTCAAGCTTACCAAGCTCTTGTTTTTGCTTTATTCCTATACTGTTTAATGTCTCAGTGAGCCCACTTTGTTGCTGACGGACGTTTTTTAAGCCCTGTTGTTGCTCATGTTGTTGCTGCAATAACTGCGTTAACTGCTCAGTCAGCTGCACACTATTTTGTACGCCACTCAATTGGGCGACTTTGGCAAGTTCAGTTAACACTGACTCACGAGTGTGGATAAGTTCATTGACTCGCACTTGCTGTAATTCAATTTGTTCGGTACTGACGGCCATGCGCATCGTTACAGCTTGTAAGGCAGAAGCAGTGGTCGATAACTGACGTTCAACCTCAGTAATACGCGCTTTCAATGCTTGATGGCGCACGCAATCGGCCTGCGTGTCTTGGGTGAGTTGTCGCTGAATATCAATACTCGCCTGCAACGCATCATCAAGCTCTGTTTCTTGCTCTGCCAATACTTCGCATTGCTCGCTCAAGCGTTCAAGGTCAATCAAGCTCGCGCTTAATGCAGCTTCAAGTTTGCTCTGCTGCTCAGCGCGCGCCTTCACTTGCTCAGTTAAGCCACTGAGCTGCATCGACTTTGTCGCTTTATCCAACTGTAATTGATGCAATTTTTGCGCGCCAGCAGTCAATTGTTGTCTTTGCTGCTGCAAGGTAGCCGCAAGTGCCGTCATCTTATCTTGCTGTAGGTGCAAGGATTGCTGCAAATCGAGGATGTTTTGCGCTAACTGGGCTTGCTCTTTGCTGAGCTGTACCAGTGACTGAGCACCCTCTGTCTTAGTGATTAAAAAACCTTGCCCGAGGAGATACCCGTCAGCGGTGACAATCCGCTCATCGGTCTTTAACTGTGGCAATAGTTGTTTAGCGGCGTAAATATCTTTTGCCCACTTAAGCCCCGCTAACCAAGGGGCAAGATTCACCTCAGCCTGTAAGTACTCACTCTGGGTGGATTGCGACGTTAACGCTTGAAACCCCATTTCGGTTTCAGTGACGCCAACGGGCAAGGTCAACAAGCCATTGAGGGCGAGTTCGGCCGCGGTTTCCCAACCATTTTCAACGGTTAGACTCTGCCATAACTGCGGTTTATCACTTTGCTGTTCCTGCTTAGTCAACCACTGTTCAACCAGCTCATGGCGCGCTTTAGTCGCGGTTAATTGCTGCTGAATGTGCTCGGCGCTATGGCGGGCGTCATCCAAAGCTTGCGTGCTTGCGCTAACAATTTGTTCTTGCTGATGATTAATCTCGGTTTGTAGCCTAGTGGCGTCAGCAAGAGACGCTATTTCTTGTTGCAGTGGCGTGATGTTTGAGGCGAGATCGCTGTCCACTAAAGCGACGAGCTGCGCTTGCTGCTCACTGCTTTGCTGCTGTTTATGCTGTAATAATTGCTGCTGATGCGCTAACTGACTGCGGCGCAGTTCAAGCTGTAACTTATGCTGCGAAACATCCACGGCCTGTTGGCGCGCCACTTCGGCCTGCTGCTGACTGCGCTCTATGCTCATTTCCCATTGGGATTGCAGCTCATCCATGATTTCTTGCTGTTCATCATACTGCGGCCCAAGCTTGGCAAGCTCAAGTTCTAACGCGCTAAGACTCGCTTTATAGCCGTTGAGCTTATCGGTGTTTTGCAGGATCTGCTCTTTCACTTGCGCCAACTGGGTTTCGAGCTGGGCATCACGCTGCTTTTGATTCTGTAACTGTTGTTCTAACTTAGCGATGTCGGTGCCCGTCAGATAATAGGCTTCGACCGCGCGTTGTTCTTGCTCCGCTAATTGGGCGAGTTGCACTTGCAGTTCAGTGGTTTGTAATTCATCGGTTTGCGCCAGCGACTGCGCCGCTGCTTGCTGCACTTCGATGGCGCGGATTTGCTCAGACAGACTCGCCATCTGATCTTGCAACTCTTGATAGCGCATCACGAGGAGTTCAGCATGGGTCTTGCGCTCGGCCTGTTTAAGCTCACGATATTGCTTCGCGGCCTTGGCCTGCTGCGCCAGTTTATCTAACTGTTTGCCGAGTTCACTGCGAATATCGCCTAAACGCTCGAGGTTTTCGCGGGTATGGCGGATACGATTTTCGGTTTCGCGGCGGCGTTCTTTATAGCGAGAAATCCCTGCGGCTTCTTCAATAAAAGTGCGCAAGTCTTGGGGTTTAGATTCGATAAGGCGGGAAATAGTGCCTTGCTCAATAATGGCGTAACTGCGCGGACCAAGACCTGTGCCCATAAATAAATCGGTAATGTCTTTACGGCGACACTTTTGGCCATTGAGAAAATACCAAGACTCACCGTCTCGGCTCACCTGACGCTTAACGGCAATTTCTTCGTAACTGGCATACTGACCCGCGAGGCGACCATCTTTGTTTTCAAAAATAAGTTCAACACCCGCCACAGACACAGGTTTTCGCGCGCTTGAGCCGTTAAAGATCACGTCGGCCATCGAATCACCGCGCAGATGTTTCGCCGAACTTTCACCCAATACCCAACGCACGGCATCGATCACATTCGATTTACCGCAGCCATTTGGGCCAATAATGGCGGTTAATGCCTGTAAAAAAGGAATTTTAGTGGGATCGACAAACGACTTAAAGCCGGCAAGTTTTATCTGTTTTAATCTCATGGTGCCAGTTAGCGCGTCTCTGAAGTCTGGCCCGAAAATGAGCCCAGTGGTGCAAATGCATTTATCGGCCAACTTTAACAAAGCAGGCAGCATTTTGTAACGCTTTTTATTGAATTCATGCGGCTTTTAGCTTGTCATCTGCCCATGAGTTGATCACAATCGCAGTTATCTTTATATCAGGCTGTCTCTCAAGCTGTAGCCCAACTTTTTGGAAAGACGATATGACACAGAAGAAAACCTTGCCCTTCCCAGCCAAAAGCGGCGTTAATTATTTTCTCGATGGCTTTGGTTTAATTACACGTAAAGGCCTGCGCACTTTCGTATTTATTCCCTTGATGATCAACCTGCTGCTGTTTGCGGGCGTCATTTATGTAGCAATAGGCCAGTTGGACGCCATGTTCACTTGGATGAACGCCCAGCTGCCTGACTACTTGAGCTGGTTAAACTTTTTACTTTGGCCGCTCGCAGTTACCACTATGCTGGTGATGCTCGCCTTTGTGTTTAGCTCGGTGATGAACTGGCTCGCCGCCCCCTTTAATGGTCTGTTGGCTGAAAAAGTCGAGCAGCTATTAACTGGCAAGCCGCTGAATACCGGTACTGGCATCGATTTAATCAAAGACTTACCGCGTATCCTTGGGCGTGAGTGGATCAAACTCAAGTACTATCTGCCCCGCGCATTGGTGTTTTTATTGCTGTTTTTAGTGCCTATGGTGGGCCAAACGCTGGCGCCAATCTTATGGTTCCTGTTCAGCGCTTGGATGATGGCGATTCAGTACTGCGATTACCCCTTCGATAACCACAAGGTCAGTTTTAAGGATATGCGCTTTGCGTTGAATCAAACCCGTGGCACGAGTTTTAGCTTTGGCGCTACTGTGACACTGTTTTCGATGATCCCTATCGTCAACTTTATCGTGATGCCTGTGGCGATTTGTGGTGCAACGGCCATGTGGGTCGACAAGTATCGTGAAGCCTACCGCAATCATGCAATCGCACCAGAATAATCAAAGATACAAATACTTATCTAAAATGATGTGGGTTTGATATCAATTCCTGCAACATAAAAACAGCCTCAATTGAGGCTGTTTTTATTGATAAAGATCGCAGAACAATCTGCGATGCCAAGTTCAGCTTAGCACTTCTGCAAAATCACACTGCCGATGGAATATCCTGCGCCAAAAGAACTTAACAAGCCTAAATCACCCGCTTTAAAGTCGCTGGAATACTTGTGAAATGCAATAACAGAGCCCGCGGATGCGGTATTGGCGTACTCGTCTAACACGACGGGCGCTTGTTCCGCTGATACATCATCCCCCAACAGCTTTCTCACCACGAACTGATTCATGTTGATGTTCGCTTGATGCAACCACAAACGCTTGAAAGACTGCGGCGTTAACGCTTGTTCGGCCAGATGTTCATCCAAATGTTGGTAAATCATCGGCAGCAGCTCTTTAAACACTTTGCGCCCTTGTTGGTGGAACAGTTTATCGGCCTGATGGGCAGCACTGGGATCGCAGCGATTCAAGAAACCAAAATTACTGCGAATATTATTCGAATAATCAGTAAAACAGCGGCTTGAGAGAATTTTAAACACATTGTCAGATTGAGCTAGGCTTTGCTCTTCCAGTACCAGTGCGGTCGAGACATCACCAAAGATAAAATGGCTGTCACGGTCGCGGTAGTTCACCTGCGCCGAACAAATCTCAGGGTTAATGACGAGCACTCTTGAGGCTGAGCCCGTCGCAATCGCATTGGCTGCGGCAACGATTGCAAAGGTTGCCGATGAACACGCCACTTGCATGTCGTAACCATAACCGCGCGTTCCGAGCGCACGTTGAATTTCAATCGCCATCGCAGGATAGGCACGCTGAGTATAAGCACAGGCAACAATCACCAGATCAATCTGCTCAGCTTTGAGATTGGCATTGTTAAGTGCCATCAATGCGGCTTCAACCCCAATTTCAGCCTGCATAGATAACTCGTCGCTGCTGCGCTCTGGAATTAACGGCATCATGACTTCGGGATCGAGAATGCCCTCTTTCACCATCACATACCTGTGTTTGATGCCCGAGGCCTTTTCAATAAATTCGCTTGAGGAATAGGACAAAGCCGCGACATGGCCTTGCTCGATTAAGCCTGCATTTTCAAGATTGTAAATATCCACATAGGCATTGAAGCTCTCAACTAAGGCTTCATTAGAAATACTGTGGGGCGGCGTAAATAAGCCACTCCCCGAAATCACGACCTGTTTCATAGGTGCTCCGAACGGGTGCTTGTTGTAAGGTGAGCAGAGGCGGCATCATCACTCGTAAGCGCGGGCGCTAACTTACTTTGCCCATGTACTTGCTGCTCTAATCGTTGCTTTTTATGCATTTGTGCTAAGTCTATCACGACTGTTGAAGATATTTTATCTTGGATCCCCTGCCGATTGGCATCCCAAAATATTTGCATAAAGCCAAGTAAGCCAGTGGTGAAGCCTGCAGCGTAACCACCATAACGGCCAAAGGCGGCCCATAAACTGATTTTAGCGCCATCGAGCTGGATCACCCGAATGCCAAGCATCTTCTTGCCTAAGGTTTGACCATCAAACCGCGCGGTAAAGACGGTAAAGTAAAACGCCGCCCAACCAAAGCCCAGCCCCATATCACTCATAAAGCCTTTGACCCAAGCGATAACACTGTGGGTGGTGGATTCATCGTCATCATCAACGCTTTTCACTCTTGTGCTTGGCGAAGGTACTGTTTTGGTTGTGTCTGTCGTTTCGGTTACTTTTGCAGCATTAGCCGCAACACCTTGCGCGGGGTTAGTTTGTTTAATATTTTCAATGGCTTGAGTCGACTCAAGCGGCTCAGCAGACTGAGTATCAGGCATTTGCAACTCAGCTTGGGGCGCGATAACTGGCCACAAGGTGCCATCAAGGACTTCTGTCTGGAGCTTTTCACTGTCTGCGGCAGACAAACTACTGTTGGCTATGGCGTGAAGGACTATCTCCCGTCGCTCAGTCTCTGTCATGCCCTTTGATGCTGAAGCGTTTTCTATCACCTCGCGCAGGGATTGAACTTGAGTTTTACCACAAGCGTAATTATCACAAAGGCTCAACGAAATGATGGCCGGAAGCGAGGTAATAATTTGTTTACCCAATGCAGCCCCCTCTACTGCCTGCTCATTATCGGTATTGCTTGAGCCATTAACATTAAGCAGATTATCGGCGGTCGTGAGCAACATAAAAGCTAACATTGCGGCATAAAGTCCCCATTTGAGTAAACGACCCAATTGATGACTGCGTTTCTCAATATAAATGATACCGACCACCAGCAACACAAACATCCAATCCATCTGCTCCGCTAACACTGTGATCAGCAAACCATCAATCAACATGGCTAAAGCGCGTTTTAGCGGCGCCGCCAATGGCGTATAAAGCACAGTGTCTGCGATGGTAAAAGCATGGGGAGTCACCATAGTTTTTGGGTCTTTGCTCAAATCCGTTTGCTGTTGTTTCATGTTTGCGTCTTGTCCGATACGAGTGATAGGCTTGTTTTACGATTGATACATCAAGAAGTTATCCTTGCGAATGCAACAATCTTTTCTATGTTAGCAAGAGGTTAACACAGTTAAACTGGCTGCCAATCAGGGTTTGCGAATAACAGCACATCCTTTAATAACCAAATCGAATAAAGAAGAACAAACAATCACTTCTAAAAGCGCCACAGCAGATTATGATTCAGTAGTGCCAACATAGGAGCAAGCAATCCATGAGCAAAATTTTCGAAGACAATTCATATACTATTGGTAATACCCCGCTAGTACGTTTAAACCGTGTTAGCCAAGGTAAAGTGCTGGCCAAAGTCGAAGCGCGTAACCCAAGTTTCAGTGTTAAATGCCGTATCGGTGCCAATATGATTTGGGATGCCGAGAAAAAGGGTCTACTGACTAAAGACCACGAGCTGATTGAGCCGACGTCTGGCAACACAGGTATTGCGCTGGCGTATGTTGCCGCGGCCCGTGGTTATAAGCTTACCCTAACGATGCCAAATACCATGAGTTTAGAGCGTCGTAAGCTGCTCAAAGCCCTTGGCGCAAATCTCGTGCTGACAGAAGGCGCGAAAGGCATGAAAGGTGCAATTGATAAAGCGGAAGAAATCCGTCAATCGGCTCCTGAAAAATACATTTTATTACAGCAGTTTAATAACCCTGCTAACCCAGAAATCCATGAAAAAACCACAGGTCCAGAAATCTGGAATGATACCGATGGCGAAGTGGATGTGTTTGTTGCCGGTGTAGGTACTGGCGGTACGATTACAGGTGTCAGCCGTTACTTGAAAAAAGTGGCAGGCAAAACCATTACCTCTGTGGCGGTTGAGCCAGCAGATTCTCCTGTGATTGCGCAAACCTTAGCGGGTTTACCAGTACAACCTGGTCCACATAAAATCCAAGGTATTGGTGCAGGCTTTATCCCTGGTAACTTAGATTTAGAGTTGATTGACCGCGTAGAAGCTGTCACCAACGATGAGGCCATCGACATG
This sequence comes from Shewanella sp. 1180_01, assembly GCF_052850535.1. Lineage (NCBI taxonomy): Bacteria > Pseudomonadati > Pseudomonadota > Gammaproteobacteria > Alteromonadales > Shewanellaceae > Shewanella > Shewanella sp. 1180_01. The sequence goes on along the minus strand of NZ_VXCT01000005.1, from coordinate 126,075 downwards.
GCCCGCCGCTTAATGCAAGAAGAAGGCATTTTAGTGGGTATTTCATCGGGTGCGGCCGTTGTCGCCGCAAACCGTATCGCTGAATTGCCAGAATTTGCGGGCAAAACCATTGTGGTAATTTTGCCATCGGCTGCCGAACGTTACTTATCTTCAGTTTTGTTCCAAGGCCAATTCGGCGACGAAGAAAACATTCAATAATCGACGTTGGATTCCCCTTTAAAATACCCAGCCTCTGCTGGGTATTTTTATTTGTGACATTGCATTAATTTGATCCCGACTGCAGAGCGCAAACAAGTTCCGGCTCAAGTTTGGATGCAGCTCATAGTTCTCAGTATCACCAGTAGCATTAGCGGCTCAGTGAGTTATAAAGAACGGATATTCTCGTCAATCCATTCCTTTTTATGCCTTTTTACCGCACTCCAAGTCATATCAGCGCCTTTAATGCTAAGTTTGAAGCGCAAAAAATCGCCTTTGGCCCCATTAGTTTCCAAGTCGCCCACTGTCTGCTCAAATTCGATGTGTTAGCGCAAATAGATAACGCGGCTGAACGTGGGATCACTGCGGCCGAGTTAAGCCAATCGACACCACTGAGCGAGTACGCCCTTGGAGTCTTGCTGGATATGGGGCTCAGCATGGGGCTCGTTTGGCAGCATGAGTCTGGCTATGTACTCGACAAAACGGGGCACTTTTTACTCCATGACGACATGGCCGCCATCAACCTTAACTTTGTGCAGGACGTTTGTTATCAAGGCCTTTTTAGCCTTGATGCCGCACTACTCGAAGGCAAGGCCGCAGGACTCAAGGTTTTCGGTGACTGGGATACTATCTACCCTGCCTTGAAGGATTTACCGCCCAAAGCGAAACAGAGCTGGTTTGCCTTCGATCATTACTATTCGGATCATGCCTTTCCACAGCTTCTGCCGTTAGTGTTTGCCCATAAGCCAAGCCATTTAGTGGATATAGGCGGCAACACGGGGAAATGGGCGCTGAGCTGCTGTGACTATGATGCCAACATTGAAGTCACGATCATGGATTACCCAGGACAACTTGAAGTGGCGACGCAAAATGCCATCGCACGGGGCGTTGCCGCGCGAGTCCATACCTTTGCCACCGATCTGCTGGACGACACCCTGCCCTTTGTCGATGGCGCCGATACTTACTGGATGAGCCAGTTTCTAGATTGCTTTTCAACAAGCCAGATCCTGAGCATTTTACAACGCACGGCAAAGGCAATGACGCCAAACAGCCAACTCTTTATCGTCGAAACCTTTTGGGATAGACAGCCATCGGCCGCCTCTGCCTACTGCGTAAATGCCACTAGCCTCTATTTCAGCGCCATGGCCAATGGCAATAGCCGCATGTATCACTCTAAGGATTTATTGGCCCTGCTTCACCAAGCGGGACTGTATGTGGATGAAGATACAGACAATCTTGGCCTAGGGCACACGCTACTGCGCTGTAAACTCAAACCTTAAGTTTAATGGCAACCTTTAAGTAAAGAAAATTTACTTAATGAATAAAATTAATCAAATTTATTTATCCTAAACACCCGCAGTACACTGAGGACATCAAAACAGCGCCCCAAAAAAGCGATGTTAAGCATTGTCAGTATTGAGAGGTATTCAACATGACTTCAAAACGCAAACGCTGGACATCCCACGCAGCTAAACTTCCCAGCCCTATGGCAGGACTGGCACTTGCCATTGCCAGCTTAGGTTGGACTTGGGAGAACATGACACCGTCACTCAATGGTGCAGGACAGCTAACAGGCGCCATCATCGCCTCTGTGTTGTTGTTACTGCTCATGGGTAAGTTCATGCTACATCCGACAATTTTAAAGGACGAACTCAGCCACCCTGTAATTGGTAGCGTGATCCCCACCTTCGCCATGGGGCTGATGGTCGTGTCTAAAACACTCGGCAATTATTTCCCCGATGCAGGCTTAACTCTGTGGCTAGTAGCCATAGGTATCCATGTACTCTTCTTAAGCGCGTTTATCTACTATCGCGCCATTGATTTTAAACTCGAGCACATGGTGCCAAGCTGGTTCGTACCACCGATTGGCATTATCGTCGCGGCGGTGTCTTTCCCTGTATCTGATTACCAATGGTTAGCCAACGCTATTTTGGTTTTTGGGATGTTAGCTTACTTAATCATGCTGCCTTTAATGCTCTATCGCCTCATTTTCTGTCAGGCAATACCCGACGCAGCTAAACCAACCATTGCGATTCTCGCGGCGCCCGCTAGTTTATCACTCGCAGGTTATCTAACCGTTTGCGAGCAGACGTCAATTCCCTTAGTTGCCCTACTACTGAGCATCGCCATTTTGATGACCAGCATCATCTACTTAGCCTTCTTTCACCTGCTAAAGCTGCCCTTTAGCCCGGGCTACGCTGCCTTTACCTTCCCAATGGTTATCGGTGCAACCGCGCTCTTTAAAACCGCCGCTTGGTTAACCCAGTTCAACAACATGGGTGAGTTAGCGATATGGATAAAATACTTAGCAGAATTCGAGCTTGTGATCGCCACCTTAGTGGTTGTCTATGTCGCTCTACGCTATTTAGCACACTACTTTCCTGTGCAATTTAAAGCGATAGAACAAAAAATCATGCTTGAGAGTAAATAAACAGAATTGCAGTTTTTAAAATGTATTCGTTTAACATGAGAGATTATTTTCAAACTTGACCATAAATCAAAAGGAAGGCGAATATATATTCACCTTCCTTTCATATTTAAGCGATTACACTTTTGATATTAATTTTAACAAAAGATTACTTATTAACCTTTACAGGGTTGCATGCCGTATTTATTGAGCCCGTGACTACAAATCGTGGATAACAAAATTACATTAAATTAAACCGCACAAAAAACCTTATATCACCTAAACCTTAAAGCTTTTAATTCCAAATATATAGAATGGCAAACCCTATATTAATCAGCTTTTATATTTTTTACATGAAAATAATCACAAAATATTATTTTTACAACCCAATGCGCGAAACAAACTAAAAACATAACATAAACACATTTACCACCAAAGCATCAACAAGTAGAAACAACAAGGAGGTATCACAAACAAATTCATCAGTAAATAGACCCCGCTCCCATGTTTATTGGCTCAAGACAAATCTACCTACAACCTTTAAATCACTTTAATTAACAAACTAACAACAAGAGCTATTAAAGCTCAGTGTTGCACTTGTTGTTTTCTTGTGGTTATATCCTGAGCTTAATTAAATGAGTGCTTATTCTTTACATAAGTAACCATTTAAGAAAAATAAAAATAAACATACAACATGTGTTAAGGGAGAATAAAATGCGCGCAAATTCTACATTAGCCAAAGCTGTTCGCTTTGCGTTAATCAGCGGTGCTGCCACAGCCGCTTTAGCCACTTCAATAGCTAATGCAGCTGATGACGGTGCAAAAGTTGAACGCATCGAAGTGACGGGTTCACGTATTAAGCGTACCGATATGGAAACCGCAACCCCAGTCACAGTACTAAGTGCTGATGATATGGCAAAACAAGGTTTTACTAACGTACAAGATGCGTTACAAAGTCTAACTTCTACGACTGGAGCTATGACAACTCAATCCGTGCATGGTTTTACACCAGCGGCGTCATCAATCAGCTTACGTAATGCGGGTGCCAGCAGAACACTGACATTAATTAATGGTAAACGTCTAAACCAGTACCCTAAACCTGCTGGCGGTACAGATAACTTTGTTGATACAGCAAACTTGCCAATGGAAGCTGTTGCTCGTATTGAGATATTACAATCTGGTGGTTCTGCCATTTATGGTGCGGATGCCGTAGGTGGTGTAGTAAACATTATTTTAAAAAGAGACTTTGATGGCGTTGCGATAAAATATCGACATGGCGACACTACTGAAGGCGGTGGCGGGAGTGATCGAATTGCACTATCTCTTGGTTCATCTTCAGAACGCGGTAACGTTTCAACTTTCATCGAATTTACCGATACTGAACGTTTAGCTGCGACTGACAGAGCTGTGTTTGGATTAGATACTGACAAAGTACCTTATAGTAAGTATTCACAATACAGCTCATGGGGAGCACGTATTGCTGCTGTAAAACCTGAAGTTGGACCTGCTCCTAAAGGTCAACGTATTCTGACACAGAATGAATGTGAAGCTGGCGATTTCCTTTGGACAGGAACGACATGTGGTTATGATCGTTCTAAGTGGCGGGATCTATCCCCTGAAAGTACACGGTTTATTAGCTCAACGAATTTCAACTATGAACTTGCAAATAATTTAAGTTTTGTGGGCCGCCTTGATTTTGCACAAGCAAAATCAACAACCCATATCGAACCTATGGGAATCGATAACTACACAGTCAATGTTGCGGGAGACAAAATCACCTTAGGCGTTGATTCCGATAATTCACTGACCAAGACATTCGACAAGAACACTGGCCTCGGTGGTGATTTTAAAAATGCTGAAAATGGTGACTATAACTATATTCGTCGCTTGCACGAGTTTGATAACCGCGCAGGAGAAACAACTACCCGTAACTACTTTTTTACTGCGGGTCTCGAAGGTGTAATCGCCGATGACTATAGCTGGGATACATCCGTAAATTACGGCCGCACAAATGTGGATGTATTCAATAGTGGTTATGCGACTGTTGGCGGGTTGTTTAACTATCTGGCGGAAGGTATCAACGGTAAATCATTGCTGGGCCCTCTCAATGCAAACGACGTGAGCAACACCGCATACACGCCATTTGAAAAAGCTCAATCAACTCAAAAAAATATTCAAGCAAATATCACAGGTCCAGCATTCGAACTACCTGCTGGTTCAGCGGACTTTGCTTTTGGAGCTGAATATACCACTCAAGACTATTCATCAGAATCAGACTCAGAATCCGTCAAAGGCAATATTCTAAGCCGCGGCGGTTCATCAGGTGCTGGTGAACGTTCATATTGGGCAACCTATATGGAGTTAAAGCTTCCAATTCTGGAGGACTTAACTTTTGACGCAGCATTACGTTATGACCGATATGATGATTTCGGTGGTAATTTATCACCTCAATTAACCGTTGAATATCGTCCACTTGATGAATTACTAGTTCGAGGTTCTATCAGTAAAGTGTTCCGTGCACCAGATATGCATCGGGTATATGGAGATGCAACTAAAGCATTTAGCAACGTAATTGACTTTAAACAATGTCAAGCATTGGGGGGGGCACCCACTGAGAAAAATCCAGATCCTACTATCGATAAAATCTGTAATGAGCTTAATATAGATATTACGACTGGCGCTAACAAAGATCTTAATGCCGAAACAGGCTATACAGCCAACATTGGTGCTGTATATGGTGGCGATAGTTTAAATGCTTCACTCGATATTTGGGAATGGAAACTAGATGACATGGTAAGTGACATCTCCGCGAGTAAAGCAGCACGCGAATATGAAACTTATGCCAATATGATTACCCGTGATGCATCGGGTACTATTACTCACATTAATACCGTAGCCCAAAACCTTGCCTATCAAAAAGTGCGTGGTATTGACTTAACGGCTGGTTACGGGTGGGATGTCGGTGACTTAGGTGAGTTAAAACTAAACTTTAATGGTACTTATATTCTTCTTTCTGAAGGAAAAACAGATCCTACTGCTGCAGTTGATGATGACATCGATGATGGTGGCTTACCACAATATAAAGCCAATGTCATTTTAGGTTGGTATATAAACGATTTTGAAACAACTTTAGGTGCTTACCACACAGCAAGAATGCATGGTGTTGGATATAAATCGTTTAAGAAAGCTGCGTTAGATAAAGGTTTAGCATTCGATGAAAGTGCAAACGAAATTGCCTCACAAACCAAGTGGAATTTAACATCCGCTTATAACATCACAGACGCTATTAAAGTGACTGGCGGGGTAATGAACTTATTTAATGCTGGGCCAAACTTTGATCCAACAGATACAGCTTGGCCACACTATAACCGCTCATCATACGATGCGCGTGGTCGTGAATGGTTTGTCGAAGGTGAAGTTAAGTTCTAATATCGTCTTTATCAATTAGAACCTAATCAAAAAACGGCATCTTCGGATGCTGTTTTTATTTGCTTCTTTTACGCAGCCCAGTAAATAAGAATAAAAGTGCCCAGCTACCTGCTGGGCACTTTCACTTCAGACGAATAATTAAAGACGTTTTAGGAATGCTTCGTCAGCTTGATTTCACTCGCATGTTGAGGTTTTTCGGTATGTGAATGGGGCGCTGAAAAGTGCTCATGGTGAGCTTTGTGTGGATCGCTTGACGTCGTTTTCCCCTGCTCTATCCACCAATAACCTAAACCCACAATCACACCGCCGCCGACAATATTGCCTAGGGTGACTGGGATTAAGTTGTTGAATATAAAGTTAGCCACGGTTAAATCGGCAAACTGCTCTTGAGTCACACCTAAAGATGTGAAGAATTCTGGGCTGGCGATAGATTGGATCATCATGCCCATAGGCACCATAAACAGGTTAGCGATACTATGTTCAAAACCGCTGCTGACGAACATGGCCACAGGTAAGATCAACAGTAGGGATTTAGTCAACACATCACGGCTGGCGAAGGTCATCCACACGCCTAAACACACCAACATGTTACACAAAATGCCTAAGCTAAAAGCTTGGATCCAAGTGTGATGCAGTTTGTGTTGCGCCACTTTAAGGGCATTTAATCCCCAGTGACCACCATCGAGTTCATACATGCCCGCGGCTGTGATTAAGCAAACCATCAGTACAGCGCCGACAAAATTGCCCGCATAAACTCGGCACCAACACTTGAGTAATTCTGCGCCAGAGACCTGTTTTTGTGCCCAAGCGACGGTACTGAGTACTGAACTGGTGAACAGCTCGCCGCCGCAAACAACCACTAAAATTAGGCCTAAACTAAAGGCTATCCCACCAACGAAACGAACTAAGCCCCAAGACGCATCGCCAGCACCTGTGGTCACGGTCAGATAAAATACAAAAGCTAAGGCGATGAAGGCGCCAGCAAACACAGCCAGGCCAAAGGATTGCCAAGGCGCTTTAACCACTTTGCTGGTACCGTAAATTTCCGCCTGATTATAACAACTAAAGTGCGCTGAAACCTGTGGTGCTTCGTGGGCAGTGTTTGTCACCGTTGGGGTTGATGATGGATTTGGGCTTTTCATTGCATGACTCCAACTTCAGATAAACAGACTTGAATGCGTAGCATATATCTCTCCTGCAGCGCCGTTGCGCAGATAGCACGAATCAAAACCGAGATGTTGATTTGCTGAAAATGATGATTCACTAAAGTCTCGCTTTGTACCATACAACGCGCTAATGCTGTGAAGTAGATATTGCTAAAGCGTGATGTTATTCACACCAAAAATGTGAAAACTTTGAAGCCAAAAACACAAAAGGTTAATTGGTCTTACCAATAGCGGTCAGTTTTAGCCATCAGAATGACATGCTATTTAGGTTGTCCATAACACCAAAATAGCTCGTCTCCAGCTTAAGCTTATGCAACACGCGAGCACACTGATGCTCAAACTCGCGATCAAACGGATCACAAAATCAGCTTCAGTAAACTCAGCTCTACTCAGTCGTGAAGCATTGATTTTGCAGTGAAGCATAGATGTGGAAATCGATTGACTCGCACGCTTCGATATCCACTGGATTGACTCCGCCAGCGCTCCACGCCTCAGTATTGACAGTTTAGCCCAGCAGCAAGCGACAACATGCCTGATGAGTAGCAAAAGCCTTGCTCAGCCACTCTTTTATGTTTTTTAGCGGAATTCAGGCATTAGCGTTTGGCCAGTGGGGATAACCCTATGCCATTCCCTAAGCATCAACGAGATTAGCGAATAAACTACAATTAATACAAATAGCTAACAAGGAGCTTGTTTCTACGTCACGAACACAACAGCCACTGCCATACCCTGCTTATCCGGCCATCACGCAACCCCAGCAAAAATCAATCTATACGAGGATAGATTTCTCCTAGATAAAGGGGGACAGTAAATCACAGCAACCATAGGTTTATTGATTTAAGAAGTCATAGGTTTGAATGTCACACCAAGTTGAAAAGCGTGCTGTATTCCTAATTGTGGTAAAAAAATGCTACCTAGCTAGCAAATTTGGGATTAAGCGAGCACAAACCAATCCGTTTAAGATGCGATAGCGACAGACCTATGTTAATATGCTCATGGACAATTGGTCTTACCAATTATAAAAGAGATTGATCGGTAGCCGATAATCAAAGTAAGCGAATATTTGTCATCTTATCGGGTATCAATAGACAGACTTTTGGAGTGACGAGCGCTTCAAAATCCAGTTCCCATCATAGGGCGTCATCATGAAGGGAGCTTTATTTCAGGAATTAGCTATTGGCTTATACTCAGCATTGCTTAACGCTGATCGCCAATAACCTTTTATCTCAACCAGAAGGTATTAGTACGATGACCGACAAAACTGAACTGTTTGCCAACGCATGGGAAGGCTTTACTCCTGGCGATTGGAAATCTGAAGTCAATGTACGTGACTTTATCCAACAAAACTACGCGCCTTTTGAAGGCGACGAGTCCTTCCTCGCTGGCGCCACCGAAGCGACCACAAAATTGTGGGATAAAGTCATGGAAGGCATCAAACAGGAAAACCGTACCCACGCGCCTGTTGATTTCGACACTAAGATGGTTTCAACCATCACTTCCCACGACGCTGGCTACATCAACAAAGAATTAGAAACTATCGTTGGCTTACAAACAGATGCGCCGCTAAAACGCGCTATGTTGCCTAACGGTGGTATTCGTATGGTGGAAAGCTCATGCGCCGCCTACGACCGCGTGCTAGATGAAGACGTTAAATACATCTATTCAGAACTGCGTAAAACCCATAACCAAGGTGTGTTCGATGTTTACACCCCAGAAATTATGGCTTGCCGTAAATCAGGTATTTTAACAGGTTTACCTGATGCTTATGGCCGTGGCCGTATCATTGGTGACTATCGCCGTGTTGCACTTTACGGTATCGATTACCTAATGAAAGATAAGTTTGCCCAATTCACTTCACTGCAAGCGCAGTTCGAAGCGGGTGAAGAATTATCAAATGTTATCCAATTACGTGAAGAAATCGCTGAGCAACACCGTGCACTAGGTCAAATGAAGAAAATGGCTGCCAAATATGGCTGCGATATTTCTCGCCCAGCGACCACTGCACAAGAAGCTATTCAATGGACTTACTTCGGTTACTTAGCCGCAGTGAAAAGCCAAAACGGCGCGGCGATGTCATTAGGCCGTACCTCTTCATTCCTCGACATCTATATTGAACGCGATCTGAAAAATGGCACCTTAACTGAGCAACAAGCTCAGGAAATGATTGACCATTTCGTGATGAAACTGCGTATGGTACGTTTCCTACGTACTCCAGAATACGATGAATTGTTCTCTGGCGACCCAATTTGGGCGACTGAGTCAATCGGCGGTATGGGCTTAGATGGCCGTACGTTAGTGACTAAATCAAGCTTCCGTTTCTTGAACACCCTTTACACTATGGGTCCAAGTCCAGAGCCAAACATCACAGTATTGTGGTCAGATAAACTGCCCATCGGCTTCAAAAAATATTGCGCCAAAGTGTCTATTGACACTAGCTCAATCCAATATGAAAACGATGACCTAATGCGTCCAGATTTCCAATCAGACGACTATGCTATCGCCTGTTGTGTAAGCCCAATGGTTGTGGGTAAACACATGCAGTTCTTCGGTGCCCGCGCCAACTTAGCTAAAACTATGTTGTATGCGATTAACGGCGGCGTTGACGAAAAGCTGAAAATCCAAGTTGCCCCTAAAGCAGACCCTATCACTGACGCCGTATTAAACTACGACGACGTGATGAATCGCTTAGACGGTTTAATGGATTGGTTAGCGACTCAATATGTCACTGCACTGAACTCAATCCACTTCATGCACGACAAGTACTCTTACGAAGCGGCGCTAATGGCACTGCACGACAGAGACGTACGTCGCACTATGGCTTGTGGTATTGCGGGTCTGTCTATCGCTGCCGACTCACTGTCTGCCATCAAATTCGCCACAGTAAAACCTGTTCGTGATGAAAACGGCATTGCAGTTGATTTCGAAATTAGCGGTGACTATCCAAAATTTGGTAACAACGACCCACGTGTTGATGATATCGCCTGTGATTTAGTTGAACGTTTTATGGCGAAAATTCGCGACCGTAAAATGTATCGCAATGCGATCCCAACTCAGTCAATTCTGACCATCACCTCAAACGTGGTTTATGGTAAGAAAACCGGTAACACACCTGATGGTCGTCGTTCAGGTGCGCCATTTGCACCGGGTGCAAACCCTATGCATGGCCGTGATGAAAAAGGCGCAATCGCTTCTTTAACCTCAGTGGCAAAACTCCCATTTGCCCACGCTCAAGATGGTATCTCTTATACCTTCTCAATCGTGCCAAATGCGCTTGGTAAAGATGATGATGCTCGCCGTACCAACTTAGCGGCATTGATGGACGGATACTTCGACCACAATGACAAAAAAGAAGGTGGCCAACACTTGAACGTCAACGTGATGAACCGCGAGATGCTCGAAGATGCTGTTAAGCATCCAGACAAGTATCCACAGCTGACCATCCGTGTTTCTGGCTATGCAGTGCGCTTCAACTCACTGACGCCAGAACAGCAGCAAGATGTGATCACGCGTACATTCACAAAAGGTCTGTAAGCTAAATTAGTCAAGGCTGTAGTACACTGTGCTACAGCCTCACTTATTTTAACAGGAGTCACAATGGCAGTTATCGGTCGGATCCACTCGGTGGAATCCTTTGGCACAGTCGATGGTCCAGGCATACGGTTTATCACCTTTATGCAAGGCTGTTTAATGCGCTGCCAATATTGCCACAACCGTGACACTTGGGATCTTGATGGCGGAAAAGAAGTTCTGGTCGATGAGTTAATGAGTCAAATCATCAGCTATCGGCCTTTTCTCGATGCCAGCAATGGTGGTGTTACGGCCAGTGGTGGTGAAGCCATTTTACAGGCAGAATTCGTCGCCGAATTATTCACAGCCTGTCAGCAAGAAGGTATTCATACCTGTTTAGATACCAATGGTTTTGTACGTAAGTACACGCCAGTGATTGATGAGTTACTCGACCACACTGACTTGGTCTTGCTCGATATCAAGCACATGGACGATGAAAAACATATTGAGTTAACCAAAGTCAGCAACCATAGAACATTGCAATTTGCGCAGTATTTGGCAGAGCGTAATCAAGCGACTTGGATACGGTATGTGGTGGTGGGCGGATTTACCGACGATGAAGCATCGGCATTACAACTGGCCGAGTTTATCAAGCCCATGAAAAACATTGAAAAGGTAGAATTGCTACCCTATCACGAATTAGGTAAACACAAGTGGGAAGCCATGGGCGAAAGCTATCAACTCGATGGTATATCACCACCGAGCCGAGAAACCATGGAAAAGATCAAAGCCGTATTTGTTGGGCAAGGGATTAACGCGATTTATTAATCCACAGTAATAGAAAAGCCAAAACGGATAACAGCGGCAACGGCCTAAAGTTCTTCCCAATAACTGGCATCTAAACGCTCAAAGGCTATTTTTAAAATCAGTGCCATATCGAGATAACAGGCTTTAGCGCCTAAAGTTTGGCAATTGATACCCATGGACGACAACTTCGCACTCAACTGGTTACTCCAGTCGAACAGCGTTAACGGTAATGGATGGCGCGCTCGCCAACCTAACCACAGCAGCCCCTGTAACGGTAAGCTGATGAAAAATAAACCGAGAGTGACAGCTTGGGGCAGAAATGCCCAACCGTGAATATACAGCTGGCTCATACTCACAAAAAACGCCAACACTGGCATCACCAGTATGGCGAGCTGAGTAGCTCGGACGACCCGATACTCAGGGAAATAAAAACCCAGTTGTCTAACCATAGGCCAAGTCTTCATATATTGATGACCATCACCTAAGGTTTTGAGGATCTTAATGCTCAATTTTAGACACCAACTACAATGGAATACTGCTTTTACCATAGCACAATCTGGCGAATCGCCCCAAGACTGTTATGGTAAAAACACCGCAGATCCTAATTTTTTTGAATCGTTATATTAAACACAATGGCAAAGGGTTTACACATGTCAAATAATCTGGTTTTAGTTCTCAATTGCGGTAGCTCTTCTCTCAAATTTGCCGTCATTGACGCGCAAACAGGTGACGATCAAATTTCTGGCTTAGCCGAATGTTTTGGTTTAGAAGACTCGCGCATTAAATGGAAAATCAACGGCGAAAAACATGAAGCGGCCCTAGGCGCATTTACGGCTCACCGTGAAGCAGTTGAATACATTGTTAATAAAATCCTTGCGGAACAGCCTGAATTAGCTGCGAAAATTCAAGCCGTTGGCCACCGTATCGTTCACGGCGGTGAAAAGTTCACTCGCTCTGTGATCATCGACGAAAGCGTGATCAAAGGTATCGAAGATTGTGCTTCACTAGCCCCCCTGCACAATCCTGCTCACCTTATCGGCATCCGTGCAGCCATTGCCTCTTTCCCTAAATTGCCACATGTTGCTGTATTTGATACCGCTTTCCACCAAAGTATGCCAGACAGAGCTTATGTCTACGCCCTGCCTTACAAGTTATACCGTGAACACGGTATCCGTCGTTATGGCATGCATGGCACGAGTCATTTATTCGTTAGCCGTGAAGCGGCAAAAATGCTCAACAAGCCCATTGAAGAAACCAACGTTATCTGTGCTCACTTGGGCAACGGCGCGTCAGTCACGGCTATCAAAGGCGGCAAAAGTGTCGACACGTCTATGGGTTTAACCCCATTAGAAGGTTTGGTCATGGGCACACGTTGTGGCGATATTGACCCTTCAATCATCTATCACTTAGTTCATCAACTGGGTTACACCTTAGAAGAAGTGAATAACCTGATGAACAAGCAAAGTGGTCTGCTGGGTATTTCCGAGCTGACTAACGATTGTCGTGGCATCGAAGAAGGTTACGCCGACGGTCATAAAGGCGCGACCTTAGCCTTAGAAATCTTCTGCTACCGTTTAGCCAAATACATCGCCTCTTACACTGTGCCACTGGGCCGTTTAGATGCAGTCGTCTTCACCGGCGGCATTGGTGAAAACTCAGACTTAATCCGTGAAAAAGTACTCAACATGCTGGAAATCTTCAATTTCCGTGTTGATAGCGAACGCAACAAAGCGGCACGTTTCGGTAAGAAAGGCATCATCACTCAAGATAAAGGCACGATTGCCATGGTGATCCCAACGAACGAAGAATGGGTTATCGCCGAAGATTCAATTAAACTGATCAACAAATAAGAATGACCTAAGCCGTTTGCTCACCCAAACGGCTTTACGCTTTACATAGCCATACTCACAAGCAAATTTGCAGAAACTCTTCTGCCAAAAACCATCGAAACTAGAGGTTTTTATGTCTCGTAATATTATGTTAATCCCCATAGGTACCGGAGTCGGCCTGACCTCCTTAAGCCTTGGGATGGTTCGCGCACTGGAGCGCCACGGAGTTAAAGTTCAGTTCTTTAAGCCGATTTCCCAACTTAGACCTAATGATAACGGCCCAGAACGCTCAACCACTATTCTGAGCAAATCGCCGACGGTGAATCCGTTAGAGCCCTTCGACATGGCCCATGCCGAAGCCTTAATTCGTGCTGACCAAACCGACGTATTAATGGAGCAAATCATTGCCCGTGCGTCCGATTGCGCCAGCAACACTGAGACCTTAATTGTTGAAGGTTTAGTGCCAACCCGTAACCATCCCTTTGCCGACGATGTGAACTATGCCATCGCTAAAGCCATGGATGCAGACGTGATTTTTATTGCCACGCCGGGTAGCGATACTTCAACTGGGTTGATGAACCGCCTTGAAATCGCCTACAACTCTTGGGGCGGAAAAAAGAACAAACGCCTGATTGGCGCTGTAATCAACAAGATTGGTGCCCCCGTTGACGACGAAGGTCGCGCGCGCCCTGATCTCTCTGAAGTCTTTGATCACCAAGGTGTTCAACGCTCTGATGCGGCCAGCATGTTCCAAATGCCAGGTAAAAGCCCACTGCGTATTTTAGGCAGCGTGCCATACAACCTCGATCTTGTTGCACCACGCGCCTCGGATCTGGCGAAGCATTTAAGCGCACGCATTCTTAATGCCGGCGAAATGCATACTCGTCGTCTGCGTAAAGTGACGTTCTGTGCCCGCAGTATCCCTAATATGGTGACCCATATTAAGACTGATTCATTACTTGTGACCTCAGGCGATCGCTCAGATGTCATTGTATCAGCCTGTCTTGCGGCCATGAACGGCGTGAAAATTGGTGCCCTACTGTTGACGGGTAGCTACGAGCCAGAGCCAGAAATTCTTAAGCTGTGTGAGCAGGCCTTTGAAACAGGTTTACCTGTGTTCTTAATCGACAGCAACACTTGGCAAACCTCGCTCAACATTCAACGTTTCGACCATGAAGTCCCCGTAGATGACGCGGTTCGTATTGATCTGGTGCAGGATTATGTGGCCAGTCACATCGACCAAACTTGGATTGAAAGCGTCACTAAAAACTCGCCCCGTGAGCATCGCCTGTCACCACCCGCTTTCCGTTACAAACTCACGGAATTGGCGCGCGCCGCCCACAAGACTGTGGTGCTGCCAGAAGGTGATGAGCCACGTACCATTAAAGCGGCGGCCATTTGTGCCGAACGCGGTATCGCTCGCTGTGTGCTTTTAGGTAAAAAAGATGAAATCCTGCGTATCGCCGCACAGCAAGATGTGGTTCTGGGCGAAGGCGTGATCATTATCGATCCAGAAGAGGTGCGCGACAGTTACGTAGAACCTATGTTGGAACTGCGTCGCAGCAAAGGCTTAACGGAAGTCGTTGCCCGTGAACAGTTAGAAGACAACATGGTGCTTGGCACTATGATGCTGGCGCAAAACGAAGTTGACGGTATTGTATCTGGCGCGGTTAACACCACAGCCAATACCATTCGTCCACCACTGCAATTGATCAAAACGGCACCGGGCTCAAGCCTTGTTTCGTCCATCTTCTTTATGTTGATGCCAGATCAAGTGCTTGTTTACGGTGACTGCGCAATTAACCCAGATCCCAATGCAGAGCAATTAGCCGATATCGCCATCCAATCAGCGGAATCAGCAAAAGCCTTCGGTATTGAGCCAAGAGTGGCGATGATCAGCTACTCAACCGGTAACTCAGGCACAGGTTCAGATGTGGATAAAGTGCGTGAAGCAACGCGTATCGCCAAAGAAAAACGTCCAGATCTGATTATTGATGGTCCATTGCAATACGATGCGGCGGTTATGCCAAATGTTGCTCGCTCTAAGGCACCTGATAGTCCTGTCGCTGGCCAAGCCACCGTTTTCGTGTTCCCAGACCTCAATACCGGCAACACGACTTACAAGGCTGTACAGCGAAGCGCGGACCTGATCAGTATCGGTCCTATGCTGCAAGGTATGCGCAAACCTGTGAACGACTTATCTCGCGGCGCGTTAGTCGATGATATCGTCTACACTATCGCCCTAACGGCAATTCAAGCAGCACAAAACGACGCAGCTAAAGGCTAACACAGCGAAATCTGCATAGCGTTACGCGCAAAAAGCACTGGTACTGACCGGTGCTTTTTTTATGCTCAAATTTAGCTTAAGCAAGGCTATCGCGCTGCGACAATGGCTCAATAGCAAAGCCAACATGGCAAAAATACGCAGACTAAATACGAGGAGAAACGAATTAAGCGGTGTGAATAAGGTGAGCAAACAGCGAAAAATATCCACAAGTTAAAGTGGAACATGGCGGAAAACTGAAAAGCGTCACTTTTTAACCAGCAGATAAAGCAAGATAATATCAGTGACTTACAAAGTATCACTGAAGTCTTCAACATAGTTTTCCACAGTTTCTGTGGATAACCTTTTTATATGCCTTCTAACTATATGCCACACTCAATAGGCTTGAGTCAACGCATTTTCCCAATAGATCGCAAATAACGACAAAACTTGTGCATTAGAGCTAAAATCGCGATACTCAGAACAAATTCCAATAACTAAAATTTATGCGAACTCTATTATTTATCTCCCTGCTGTTCCTCTTTGGTTGTGGCGATCCATCGACGGAAAATCAACGCCAGTTATCGCCCGAAGAAGTGAGCTTAGGCTTTTTTAAAGCGATTTATGTCGATCGCGATGTTGAACAAGCCAAGCAATTTGTCGATGAGCCAATTAAACAAGTGCTCACCCATTACTATATTGCCGCCGCAGTGCAGCGCAATATGCTCGGCCTGTCGATGACCAATGTTGAAATGGAAATTGATGATATCGATATCGACTTTTTCCGTAAATTTACCAAAGATGTCATTGTCGTGATCAAAATGAAAGGGCTTAAAGGCGGTCAGCCGTGGATTGATGACAGGACCATACGTCTTCACAAGATTGGCAGTAAGTGGACTATCGTCGAGCTGATGCCAGAAAAGCGCAAAGTAAACGGTTAATCTCCCTTCCCGCTCGCCACTTTTATTGTGCATGTCTTGTCATGTGCTCAATCCTAGCGCCGATTTCAGCTAAAAAAATAGCAACCCTAAGGTTGCTATTTCAATGTGCTTGTTTTGTTACGTCCGACTCATAAGTACCGTCAGTCTAATCGTTATCGATTAGGCCTGGATCACTTCTTCTTCGCTTTCAGCAGGTAAAGACGTCAGTACATCGTCTTTCACTTGATAATAAGCATTTTCGTATTCATGAACTTCCATAACAACTCCTGCTTGATTGGGTAAGGTCGCAGAGGCATGTCATTCTATGCTGACATTTTGCCTATGAGGAAAGGGATATATTCCGTGGGCAGGAGTATAACAAAGCCAAAACTATAATTACAGAAAACTTTCAGTTTTGTTTCTTCCTCGATGACATTTAAGGCGTGTTATCACTTATAAAGCTTAAAACCTGTACCGAAAGCTGAAAGCCTTTCATCTTTGACGATGATATTTAGCCGCCCATGACGCCATTTAAATGCTGCCCTATATGCACAAACGCTATTAACAGAAATCGCTTACAAACAATGAATCTAGGGAAGTGTGACGCTAGCTGCTATCAATTAAGTAATGACGCGAGTAGGAGGTAAGATATGAACGCACTTATTGAGCTTGAAGCCACCACACTAACGACATTATTTAGCCACGGCGATATATTAGGGATCCGCATGTTTATGGAACACATGAATATGCCATTAGATGTTCAGGACAGGCTTTATGATGAAATTTCCGCCCTCAAACACTTAGATCAACATCAAGTCAGTAAAGTGATTGAAACCTTTGGACAATCGCAGCTCTCTGAACGATTAAGCTACTGACGGAGCGTTTAAGCGAATGATTGGGCGATTATATAACTGAGTGATAATTTACTGAGTAGCCATTTGCTCAGTAACAATTTGCTCATAAACAAGTGACCGCGTAGAAAGCTAAACACTTAACCTAATCTAACTGCAAGCTTGTCTTGAGTTTGCACATCCATATTTGTTGCACTTTTAAAATCAGCAATTAAATTTTCCATTTAGCTTCATTAAAAACCGACAAAAAAGGCCAGTTAAAACTGGCCTATTAAGCTAAATCAAGACTAGGTTTGAGCCGATAAACGGTAACGCAGCACCTTAAGCGACTTCTCTTCAGACACATCCATAAATGCTGGCGGATTGGCTAAGCGCTCTATGTATTCGAGTGCTGGCGCCGCATCTGCGACCTGCTGGCGTAGGAAAGTGGTATCGAGCTCGGGTGCATTGAGGCAGAGTAACACTTCACCATTATCGGCAAGTAACTCAGGTAAGCGCCTGATTAAACGTACATAATCCTTAGTCGCGACAAAACTGCCCTTTTGATTGCTCGGTGGATCGGCCACAATAATGTCGTAGGGACCGAGCTTTTTCAGTTTGCCCCAAGATTTAAAAATATCATGGCCTAAAAAACGTGCTCCCGCACTAAAGCCATTCAGCAAATGATTCTGTTTGCCTATGCCTAATGCGCCTTTGCTCATGTCCATATTGACCACTTCATCGGCGCCGCCTTGCAATGCCGCCACCGAGAAACCACAGGTATAGGCAAATAAATTAAGCACTTTTTTATAGCGGGCATTTGCTCTCACCCACTCGCGGCCGTTGGCCATATCGAGGAATAAACCGTGGTTTTGTCCGCGCATTAAATGCACCTGAAAGCGTGCGCCATTTTCACTAACAATATGCGGCTCAGGCACTTCGCCTTGCAGCACTTGAGTAAAGGTCTCGCCCGCACTGCGGTATTGGTAGACTAAATTCAGTTGGCTATCAGCACGAATGGCCTGCCAACGCGCCGCAATGGCCTGCTGGCATGTGGCTAAATCGTCATCGGCTAAGGGAGTGAAACTGGTCAGCAATAGCACTGGCGCAAACCAATCTAAACATAGGTGTTCACAACCCGCGTAGTGTCCTCCGCGGCCGTGAAATAACCGCACTGCATCATCACCTAATTCAATTGTCGCTAGCGCTTGTATAAAACTTTGCATCTTCTATTACTTACTCTCTGTTGTACTTATATCGGCGTCATCGCCATCGGAACTTGAGTTTTCCGTGTTGCTGGCCACGAACTTATCGTCAACATCGTCCGATAATAAAATGGCTAACCAGTTACCACTTTTACTCGATTCGAGGGCAATTTTAACCACCATAGTCAGCGGCACCGACAGCAACATGCCGACAGAACCTAGCAACCAGCCCCAAAAAATTAACGATAAAAACACCACTAAAGTCGATAAGCCTAAGCCGCGGCCCATAAATTTAGGTTCAATCATATTGCCCATCACCATGTTGGCACCAACATACAAAAGCGCAGTACCGCCCGCTGCCGCAGGGCCAAGCTGAATGAAGGCTAATAACACCGCAGGAATGGCGGCGATGATAGAACCGATATTGGGAATGTAATTAAATAGGAAGGCGATCACCGCCCATAGCATGGCGTAATCCACACCAATAATGGTTAAACCGACACCGACGATAACCCCGGTCGCTAAACTCACTAGCGTCTTGATCACCATGTACTGATTAACCGATTGCAAAAAGCGGTCAATCTGCTTGAGGCGCATATCGGGATCGTCCAGCGCCAAATGCAATTTTTTGGGTAACGATTGGGCTTCAAACAGCATAAAGACGATGGTTAAGATGATCAGAAATAAATTCGCCATCACATTGCCAACACCCGACAGCATATTCGTCGTCATAGACAAGGCCATGCCAGGGTCAAAATACGCTAACACTTGATCCTTCGAAATCTGAATATTGAAGGAATGTAACTTATTTAATATCCAAGCAAATTGCTCGACTAACTGCACCCGATATTGGGGCAATTGCTTGGAGAACTCATTAACTGAACTACCGACAACCGAGGCTAACCAGAGGCCCATCAGCACAATAAAGCCCATCAAGAGGAGCACCGCAAGCCATTTAGGCACACGGAATTTTGTCATTAAACCAATCGCGGGATTACAAATCACCGCCAAAAAACTGGACAGCACAAACGGCACCACAATCGGGCTCGCCGCCTTAATCCCTGCCAAAATAATCACTACAAAGGCCATAACCGCAAAGCCACGGTAAGCAGCGGAGGGCGCATTAGGTCGCGTCATTTATTAAAAATCCTTCTTGATCTTAGATAAAATTGTTAGGCTAACCCGAGAACACACTTAACCTCAGAAACCTTAGCTTAAGATAGCCATTTGCCATTATGAAACCAGAAACCGCGATTATACGCATTAAAAACTTAAGACTTCGTACTTTTATCGGCATTAAAGAAGATGAAATTCAAAATCGCCAAGACGTGATCATCAATGTCGTGATCCATTATTGTGCCGAGCGTGCCCGTAACAGTGATAATGTTGAGGATGCACTCAATTACCGCACTATCACCAAGAAGATCATTGAGCTGATTGAGAATAACCGTTTCTCATTACTCGAAAATCTTACCAGCCAAACGCTGGCCATCGCCAGTGAGCATCCTTGGGTTGAATTTGCCAGTGTCGAAATCGACAAACCCCATGCCCTGCGCTTTGCTGATTCAGTCTCTATGGAGTTGTGTTATCAGAAATAATCTCGCTAGAAATAGCCAGATTAAGTGATCGTTGCACACCGTATTTCGGTATATATCCTCAGAGCTCAACCGATAAGAGAGGTTCCATGAATATACTGATCACTGGCGCAAGCGGCTTTATTGGCCGCCAATTAGTCGAACGATTGGCGCCCCATCATCAACTGACGTTATTAACGCGTTCAGTGCAACAAACGCAAAGAATACTCGGTAATCAGCACCATTACCTTGAGAGCCTCGATGCGCTGAGCGACCTGAATCATATCGACGCCATAGTGAATCTTGCGGGCGAGCCGATCGTCGCTAAGCGCTGGAGCAAAAACCAGAAGCAGCGGATTTGTGATAGCCGTTGGGATATCACGGCAAGATTAACTCAGCTAATACAGCAGAGTAGTAATCCGCCTAAGATCATGGTGAGTGGTTCGGCAGTGGGTTATTACGGTCGACATGATGATAAATTGCTCGATGAATCCAGTGGTGCCCATGTTGAGTTTAGCCATGACATCTGCCGAAAATGGGAACAAGAAGCGCTTAATGCAAATACTGAACAAACCCGCGTCTGCATTATCCGTATCGGGATTGTGTTAGGAAAAGGCGGCGCATTAGAGAAAATGCTACCGCCCTTTAAGCTCGGACTCGGTGGCCCAATTGGTCATGGACGTCAAGGCATGAGCTGGATCCATGTGCAAGATCTCATCTCCCTTATCGACTTTTTACTCAGCCAAGAACATTGCAAAGGCGTATTCAACGCAACGGCCCCCAACCCAGTCAGTAACGCTGTGTTTACCAAAGCGCTTGGAAAAGCACTCAATCGCCCTGCCCTTATCACGACCCCGCCGCTTGCATTACGCTTGGCTATGGGTGAAATGTCGGAGCTGCTGACCGAAGGACAGTTTGTTTATCCTAAACGCGCCCTCGAAGCCGGTTTTCACTTTCAATTCAGTGACCTCGACAATGCCTTAACCGACGTGTTAGCCAAATAGGCTAGCACGCTGATGCTAACAATCCCGCGGAATCATGCTGTAAACATCGACATATTCGGGCGCTAATGCGCACGAATTTCGGTGCTAAGGCTTGCTAGATGTTGACGTAAGCACAAGTGCCACTTTAGCAACACTAGAAAAACAATATCATAACATCATGATTTGTAATGTGATTTAGCGACATTACGACACTTTTCTGCTAAACTCGCCTCCATTCGGTCATAGGAGGCACGCATTAATCGCCTCAACCTTGACCACAGATAGACTCAGCAACACCTCATAAATAGACAGTTATTTATGCTCAAGAACAGGCTATTTAATCTGCTGTTCTTGGCCTGTAAACCATAAAACGAAACACACTCGCGCTCACTCATCCTTTAAATTTTTATCGGATTGACACTGATCTGTCCTCGACATCAAGCGCTTAACATCCAGCATTAGCAGGTACTTAATAACAAGATGGGTGACTCCTCAATGGGCATTGTGCTCACTGAAATGCCCACACTAAGACAGTTTGTAAGGAATTTTCATGCACACGACCTATACGATTGGCGAGCTAGAATCATTTTTAATTGCCATTTTCGTGCTGTTTATCGGCCACTCCATCAATCGCCATGTACGTGTCTTTAGGCAATATAATATCCCCGAACCCATAGTGGGTGGCCTCGTTGTCGCCGCGGGTGTCGCATTTCTTCACTTTCAAAATATCAGTCTCGACTTCAGCTTATCGCTGCAAAATACCTTAATGCTGATGTTTTTCAGCACGATTGGCCTCTCGGCAAACTACAAGCTGTTACTCAGCGGTGGTAAAAAAGTCTTTATCTTTCTGGGTGTTGCCTCGATTTATATTGTTATCCAAAATGCCGTCGGCGTGAGTTTAGCTAATCTGTTAGGGCTAGACCCGATTATGGGCCTTATCGCAGGGTCAATTACCCTGTCGGGTGGCCATGGAACGGGCGTCGCTTGGTCACAAACCTTTGCGGAAAACTACGGTATCAACACTTTAGAGTTTGCTATGGCCGCTGCGACCTTTGGCTTAATCATGGGCGGAATTATAGGTGGCCCCGTTGCGCAGCGATTAATCGGTAAACATAATCTTGTTTCTCGCTATGGGATTGGTCGCAAGCATCACAGTGAACATCCGCATTTAGTGACTTACGATCAGTTAGAAGAAGATCAAGTCACAGCCAAAACCATATTAGAAACCCTGTTTGTACTGCTGCTGTGTGTTGCAGGCTCAAAATGGCTCACGCTGTGGATCAGCCAATCGGGCATAGCTTGGCTCAAAATGCCCGACTTTGTTTATGCTCTCTTCCTTGGCGTTATCATCGCCAATATCACCGAACTCACCCGCGGCTATAAGCCCCATACTGAAAGTATCGATGTCATAGGCACAGTCGCTTTGTCACTGTTCCTTTCTATGGCTTTGATGACCTTAAAGCTATGGGAGATTTTTGATTTAGCCATCCCGCTGCTCGTCATCTTACTGGTGCAAACCGCAGTACTGGCGGTGTTCGCCTATTTCGTGACATTCAAAGTGATGGGCAGTAATTACGATGCGGCGGTGATCACTGGCGGCCACTGCGGCTTTGGTATGGGCGCAACACCTACGGCGGTAATGAACATGGGCGCGCTCGTCTCGCGCACAGGGCCGTCGCCCCAAGCCTTTATGGTTGTGCCTATCGTCGGGGCTTTCTTTATCGACATCGTTAACTTGATTGTCTTGCAGGGCTATCTGAGCTTTATGAAGTAGTCGCTTTTGAAGACGTTGCTTAAAGTAAAGCATCATTGAATCAACCAGCTAACAAAAGGGCGCCTCATTCGGCGCCCTTCTTTATGGTACAACATCACGTAGACTAGAATCCGTGCATGCTAAAACTCGCGCATAAGGCGCTCAGGTCGAGGCAAGTAATGATCAGCATAATCAAGGGAGAAAACCACTGAGCTTGAACGGCCTACAATCTCATCGCGTGGCACAAAGCCAATGACCCGAGAATCAGCGCTGTTATCTCGATTATCACCCAGCGCTAGGTAATGCGCGTCTGGCACAGTGACAGGTCCAAAATTGGCGAGCTTTGAGGGGACAGGATTAAGGCGAATACTGTGGGCCATACCGATTAAGTTCTCCTGCATTTCGGTGACATCAGCGGGAGCATAAGGACTCAATGCTTGGGATGAGTAACTAAGGGGTTCGCCATTCAAATACAAACGATTATCCCGCATCATCACAGTATCGCCTGGCACAGCAATCACCCGCTTAATGAGTTTTTTATCGGCCTTTTTCGAATCGAACACCACGATATCACCGCGGGCGGGATCCGCAAGTTTGACTAAGGCGATATGGGTAAATGGCACCCTAAGATCGTAGGCTATCTTGTTTACCAGAATGCGATCGCCCTCGACGATAGTCGGCAGCATAGAACCCGATGGCACTGTATTCCAATCGGCCACAGCGCTCCTGAACACTAACATTAAGCTGATAAACAGAAAAAAGGAGCGGTTCTCCTTAAGCAGTTTGGTTATTCCTTTGAACATATATTTCCTCTCTATGGCATGTATAAGCTAGTCGCTGTTCTCAGTTAAATAGACCCATTGCGTTACACTAAGTTCTGTTGCTACCTGCTTAAGCACAGATCAATTTGTAAGCCGATGTAAAGACGCA
This sequence comes from Shewanella sp. 1180_01, assembly GCF_052850535.1. Lineage (NCBI taxonomy): Bacteria > Pseudomonadati > Pseudomonadota > Gammaproteobacteria > Alteromonadales > Shewanellaceae > Shewanella > Shewanella sp. 1180_01. The sequence goes on along the minus strand of NZ_VXCT01000005.1, from coordinate 102,277 downwards.
TGTTCATATTCATATTCATATTCATATTCATATTCGAGTCATGCTCAAACTCAGCAGAATCAGCAAGACAATAAAAAAGCACTGAGCTTATGCTGCATCAGTGCTTTTTATTGTTAACGCTGTCTACTTAAGTCATAAACTTATAGTGTTAGCCCATGCAAGCAACCACTAGCTGCCCGCCTTTAATAGCTCAGAGCAAGATTGGCTAAGCAATTGTCGGCAACGCCACACCCCAAGTAAGGCCACGATTAAGGCGCCAGAAACAGGGGCGATTCCCCACCAAGGCCAGTGCATATACACATTAAGCTCAAACACTTGCGTCTTAAGTAGATATAACGCAAATTCGGCCACTATGACGGCTAACACGCCTGCAATACCGCCAAGCAAGGCAAACTCTAAACCCGTTGCACTGCGCAATAGCCATCCCGAAGCGCCAAAGGTACGCAGCACCGCCAGTTCCCGCTGCCGAGTTGCCATGCCGGCTTCAGTCTGTGCAATCAAGACTAACGCACTGGCCAGTAAAACTAAGGCCAGCACTAAGGTGAGCGACAGCGACACTTGCTCTATGATCTGCCGTAACTGCCCCACCATAGCGCCCACATCGATGATCGATATGGTCGGGAATTGCTGAATAAGCGCAAGGATCACAGCATCCTTAGGCGTACCATCGGCACTCAGCGCTTGGCCGTTTGTTGACTGGTCATTCGTAGCTTGCTGATCATTCAGATAGAAACTCGCCATCGAGGTATAAGCAAAGGGCGCGAGAGCTTCTTGGGTGAAAATCATAAAGAAGTTCGGCTGTAGCGTTTCCCAGTGCACGGCACGAATACTGGCAACCTTAACTGTGAGCTCTTGATTATCAATCACATAAGTCAACTTATCGCCAATGCCAATACCTAAACGGTCCGCCACGCCAGATTCCACCGACACTTCATCGGCCGCTTGATTAAAATGCCCCTCTAACAGTTCGTTATTGGCTGGTAGCGTATTGCGCCACGTTAGGTTTAACTCGCGGGAAATACCCACTCGGCCCTTTTCACCCGCTTCAGACTGTTCATTCGAAATCAGCGCTTCACCGTTAATTTGAGTTAAACGGCCACGGATCACAGGATAAATGTCCGTCGCAACAATGCCCTTAGCCGTCATAAAATCATTTAAGGGCTTAGCATCGTCGGGGGCGATATTAACGAGGAAGTAGTTAGGTGCATTTTCGGGCAACTGTTTTTGCCACTCGTTGAGCAAATCTTGTCTTAATGCCAGAATCGTCAATAACAATACCAGTGCGGCGCTAAATCCCACCAATTGCACCGCATTTTGCCGCGCACGACGTCTGAGCCCTGCCAGTGCCAACTGTAAGGGATTGGTGGTCTTCATACCGACACTGTGGCCTAAACGTATCATCACAAAGCCAAGCACACTTAACAGCACACCGAGCAGCAACACGGCCGCGACCACAGTCAGGGTCAAAGCCCAACTTTGGGAATACAAATAGCCCAGTAACGCCATCGCCCCTAAGCTCAAAAGTAGATGCAGCCACATCCCTAGCTGTAAGCCTTCTAACTGACGCTGTAGCACTCGTAGTGGCGGAATAGCCAGTAAGCGCATCAGTGGATAAGCCGAAAACATAAAGGCGCTGATAAGTCCTGTGCTTACACCAAGCAGTAATGGCCGAGTGAGTGGCGGCGAATAGGCGGCAATTTCGGGCGGCAATAAATAACTGATCCCAAAATCGAGTAACACACCACCGATAATGCCAAGCACAATCCCCATTAACGTCACTAAAAATAAGTGAGTGCCGAACAACAACCGAATTTGCTTTGACGAGGCGCCAAAGGTTTTCAGCATGGCCACCACATCGTAATGGCGCTGACAATAACGCTGGGCGGCAATGCCTATCGCGGCGCAGGCCAGTGCAATGCCCATCAAACTAGCTAGCAGTAGGAAGCGCTCAGCTCGCTTAACTGCTCCCGCAATCGGCGAGTCACCGGATTGCACATCGACCCAGCGCTGGGTGCTATTGAGAAGCGGTTTAACACTTTGCTCAAAGGCCGTAAGCGAGGCTTCATCGCCAGCAAATTGATACAGATAGGTCACGCGGCTGCCCGGTTGAATCACTCCCGTTTTGGCGACATCTTCCATGCGCATCAATACCACGGGCGATGAAGCAAAAGGATTAAAGCCCGCGTCGGGTAAGCGGCTTATTTCATTGCTGAGCACAAATTCGCTGTTACCTAGTTCGATGGTTTTAGGATAACCGAGGAGTCCACCTAAGCGAGTCTCAAACCAGATTTCACCCGCTTGAGGTAAAGTCTTGGTTTTACCGCTGGTGAGTTCAATGTCACCCTTGAGTGGATAACCCGTTTCAACGGCGCGAACTGTGACTAACTGAAACTTATCACCCGAATAGACCATGGAATTAAATTGCATGTTCGTCACATGCTTAAGCCCAAGATCTTCGGCATTGGTTAAAATCGCCACATCAATTTTAACCGGCGAATCGATAATCCGATCGGCGGCAATAAACTGTGAAGCTTGGCCAGTGATCGCCACTTGCAGGCGCTCACTCACCCGCGCTAACCCACTCACAGACAGTACCGCGAGCGTAATAGCGAGGATAATCAATAACAATTGCCCTTGCTGTAACTCGCGCTTAAACAGGCGCCATGCCAGACTTAACTCCATTGTTAAGCCTCCTTAGCATCGGCGAGCGGTGCTGTATGCGCCGTATCTTCCTGTAAATGGCCGTTATCCATAACCAGCTGCCGCTCACAACGCTTGGCCAATAGTAAATCGTGGGTGACGAGGATAAGAGTGGTGTGGCTTTCTTGATTCAGCTCAAACAACATATCGGCAATTTTATGGCCGTTAACGCTGTCCAAGTTACCCGTGGGTTCATCGGCAAACAGCACTGTGGGCTCACAAATAAAAGCACGGGCAATCGCCACCCTTTGCTGCTCTCCGCCCGATAGCTGTTTGGGTAAATGGGTCAAACGATGGGATAAACCGACCCGCACCAGCATGGCTTGGGCTTTTTCCTTGGCATTGCTCACGCCCGCAAGCTCGGCGGGTAACATAACGTTCTCCAGCGCGGTTAAGGTATCCACTAACATAAAGGATTGAAAAATAAAGCTGACCTTCTGTTTACGCAGCGCGGCTTTTTGCTCTTCATTCAGTGGGGATAACGCCACACCATCGAGCCAAATTTCACCAGAGGTAGGCGTATCAAGTGCCGCAAGCAGCCCGAGCAGGGTAGACTTGCCCGAACCCGACGGGCCAAGAATAGCCACACTCTCACCTTGCTTGACATCTAAGTTAATGCCCTTGAGGATAGTGAGCGTTCCTTCCTGAGTAGTCACTGATTTTTCGAGGTTAACAACATTGATGGCACTGTTTTTTAAGATGACGTTAGACATAGGATCCTTCTTATATAAATCGTTCTGGTATCAATCGAGAGCGAAGACCCTGGGGGCATTCATCCTATTGAGTGTATTCATGGCCACGCCAGCGCACGCGGCAAAGGTGTTGATCCTCGGCGACAGCTTAGGCGCTAGCTACGGCATGGCAGAGCAGTCAGGCTGGGTGGCGCTGCTGCAAAAAAATCTGCCCGAACATCAATTTACAAATGGCTCAGTGAGTGGCGAAACCACAGCGGGCGGCTTACGCCGATTACCCGCCTTACTCGATTCCGTCGCCCCCGACCTTGTGGTCGTTGAACTGGGTGGTAATGATGGTTTACGTGGATTCCCCCCAACGCAACTTAAAAATAATCTAATCCAAATCATTACCCTAGCCAAAGATAGCGGCGCAAAAGTGCTGCTGACCGAGATCATGGTACCGCCTAACTATGGCCCTCGCTACACCCAAAAGTTCACCCAAGTGTATCAAGACATATCCAAAACACAGGATATCGTGTTGATCCCCTTCTTTATGCAGGATATCGCGCCCCATCCAGAATTAATGCAGCGGGATGGCATTCACCCCAACGAAAAGGCGCAGGCGCAGATAGCAACTTGGATGCAACCATGGATAGAAGATGCGTTAACCCAATAAAATAGCTGCTATTTTAAGCTGTCGAACCGCTTACTTAGCTAAACTCATGCTCAACGGATAAAAACGTGTTCTAACGCAAGATTAACCCTATAGATAAACAGTAAAATTCGTGTTAGCAAATGGTTAACTCAAACAAGGAGTCAATATGTCCCTTAGCCATCAGCAAAAAGTGTACATACCCAAGGAAGCCCGTACCAATCAATACATCACAGCCGAAATCAAGGTGACGGATGAACTACTGAGTCAATATCCTGATTATCAAAGCTGTTATCAAACCTTAAGCCGTTTGATATTTAATTTGGCAGAACAACACGATCTGCGTAATGTCCACGTGATCACTAACGATAAACTGCCTGTTGTCCGTTACCATACCGAAGCCTATTGCTTCCAAACCACTGAACAAATTCTATTTTTTTATAATCCAGCCTATCACGAAGCCCAAAATTTATTCTCGCAAGAAAACTATCGCGCCCGTAAACTGCGCATTGTCTTCCTTGCCACGGGTGAAGATATCCGCAGTAATTCCGCCAGTTTCCACATCAGAGTGCGTGAATTACTGACAGAATTGATGCCTTTAATGCCGATAAGCGATCTTAAAGTTAAGGTCCGCGACCATCAGCATTTATCCTATGATCTGTTCGCAAAAGCCAAGGGCTATAAAGAAACCTATGGCTATAAACTGCGTGCCATCGGCCCAAGATATAAAGCCAGAAAGTGCGAGTTACCAGAGAACGTCAGCTCTCTCACTTATGTGACAGTAAGCTTGCCACTGAGCCGCAAACTTAAGCAGGGTTTATTACCTGACTCGGCAACCGACTTTACGCCGTTATATCAACATCTTGAAGATTGCTTCCTCAAAGCGGCAGCCAACAGACAACTGACGCGTCTTGCCATGATAGCAAATGGCTTAACCCCGCTGGTGCGTAACAGTAAGTTTGAAAAACTCGACAGCAAAGCCGAAGTACAAATGATAGGGTTCGATCCTAATGCGACTGAGCAGCAAGTGATCCGTCGCTGGAATGCCGATAACTTAGTCGAAGCCGCGCACTTCACCATAGTCGCGGGCACCAAAGACTGTGATGATTCAGGCTTCGGACGCTTTATGAACAATGTCGAAACAGCCCTGAAGGCCTTCGCCGCAGATATCGGTGTAGACCCAGAGCGTGAAGATCTCGTCGTACGCTTCCATCAACATATCAGCTATCAAATCTGATTAACGCGACATTCGATTCGCTAAAACCCAAAGGGCGCATTAAGCGCCCTTTTCTTTCTGAATGTATTCAAGCTGATATCGGGTGATAACCTAGCTTTTCAACCAATGCTTTATGATAGTCACCACTTTATCGTAATCATCATCAAAGCTATGGCCACCGTCTAACTCCATCACAGTCACATTCGGCTGTTTTACTACTGGGCACAAATGCTTAGGGGCATCATCGTCTTTGCCGTATAAGCACAGCATAGGCACTGTCGTCTGCTTATTCACCTCGGGCAACGTCAGATAGCTCGCGGACTCATTGCTAGAAGTAACGATTTCACTCATATGCACTTCAAAATCCGACGTCTGCGACGGTGACAATAACACCCCGCCGAGGATCTTATGTCGATACTTAAGTGGCAGCTCATTAAGCACAAAAGGAATGATTTCGGCGCCAAAGGAATAGCCAACCAATACCACCTTTTGTGTGCCAAATTCGGCCTCGAACTTATCAATAATGGCCATAGTATCTTGAGTCACGTCCTTGGGATCTTTTTGTTTCCAGTAGTATTTTAGCGAACTCCACCCCACCACTGGCCAGCCCTGCTGTTGCAATAACTGGCTCACACCTTGATCTAAATTAGCCCAGCCACCATCGCCACTCATAAAGATGACTAAGGGCGGCTTTTTCGCACTCGCTTTGTCATTTGCGCTGCTAACGACCGGCAGAAGTGTCAGACCGAGTGAGTCAGCAAAGTCATCAGCTAAGACACTAAAGCTACTGCAAAACATCATCATAAGGCTGAGTATTTTCACAAAGGATTTATTCATCGTTCACCTACTTTTTAAATACACCGGTTGCACCACGACTCGTTAATGTCACTAAACTGCCCACCACAATTGGCAGAGATAATCCGCCATAACAAATCAAATACTTGGCCTCCCACGTTGGATTAAACTTATCCTTGTATCTTCTAAGCCCCTGAAAGTTATAAAACTTATTACCCTTCTTATACACAACCTTCGCTAGCTTAGTCCAAAATGGCACTAACGCTCTGTCGGTCAAGCCTGACATCGGCGCCATCCCGAGATTAAACCTCTGATAGCCTTGCTGTTTTCCCCATAGCAATAGTTCAGTAAACAGAAAATCCATGATGTTACTGCTCGATAATTTAGGCTCGTAACGCATTAGATCGACAGAAAATTCAACCTGAGCAGCACTAGCCCAAATATTTGAAAACGCCACGAGCTCACCGTTTGCATACACTAATGCCATAGGTGTCGAGCACAGATAAGCGGCAGAGAAATAGCCGACCGAAAACCCCTTTTCGCGCCCTTGCTTCGCCTTTAACCAAGTCGATGATATGGCTTCTAATTGCGGCAGTATGGCCCTCACTTGACTCGCCTCAATCACAGCAAAACTCAAGCCTTCACGCTGCGCCTTGGCATGACTCTGGCGCAAACTCCGATAGCGACTCGACGGTAAGTCAAATTGGTCGAGCTGAACAATCGCCTCATCGCCTAATTTATATAAACCTAATCCTTGCTCTAAAAAGCTCGGCAGGTATTTTTGCGTCACTTGATAAAACACCGGCCAACCATCGTAGGCATCGCATAACTCCCTAAACTGCCACAATAAATCATCAAATTTATGTTGATTACCAATTGGATCACCCATTACCACCCAGCAATGTCCAGCCCTTGCATACATAAGAAAGGCGTCTTTATCCTCGTTAAATAGGATTGATTTATCTTGCACTAAGGCTAAATAGCCATGACTGCTCGGCGACTGCGCGACAATCTCCATCGCCTGCTTTAATGAAGGCGTGTCCAGTTGTGGTGATTTAAGCTGAGTTCGTGACGAGAAATAGCGCACGGCAAAGGCAAGCACGATAAAGATAGCAATCGCTCCTCCTCGCAATGCTCGTGATACATGGCTATCGGGGGAGAAGGTAAACCAGAGTGAATGATCATAATCAACATCTTGATAGGAGAAAAATAATACCCAAATCATCAAGAATAAGGCGGCAGAAAGTGATAACAGCCAACCCAAAGAGTATTTAATCCCGACGACTGAACCCTTTCGATAAAACAAATTCTCACATGGCAACATCAATGTGTAAACTAATCCGATCGCGAGTGATATTTCCCATTCCGCGCCCTTAAGCATAATAAATAACATGCCCACCAACAGCAGCTTTTTCGTTAATTCAAAGGCATTATGGTAGCGTTTAAATAACCCATGGGATAACAACAATAGCAAGACACCACTCACACTCAAAATGATGCTCGATATTTCGATGATCGGCAGCGGTACTAACTCGCCCAACCAGTGATACTTATGAATAATAGAATGGTTAACCACTGACAAGAGTAATAATAAACCTGAGCTAAATACACTGATACTCAGTAGCGGTGGTAACAGTTGGCGGATAAATGCAATTCGAGTATTTAATTTTACAATTTTATCTTTATTTGACCGCGCGATCGTAATAACAAAGTATGCCAAAGAGATTAAAAATGGAATAATGTAATAAATGATCCGATAGATAATAATGGCGCCGAGGATTTTCTCAACCGGTAAATATTGCGATAAGGCCACAGTCACGACGGACTCGAACACCCCAATACCACCCGGCACATGGGCAAGCACCCCAAGCGCATTCGCAACAAAGAAAATACTTAAGACCTGTATATAGCCCAAATTTTCTACCGCGGGCAGTAAGCTATAAAACAAGGTTCCTACGACAATCCAATCAAGTGAAGACACCAACAACTGTCTTAAAGATACAGATAACAGAGGTGGCGTAATTTCAAAGCCACGAAAGTTAAATGGCTTTTTCCGCAGCACACTCATCAGTAAATAGCCTAATACACTGAGCAGCATGCCAATACCGAGCACTGTCGTTAATGAAAATAGCCATGTTGGCAAAGGTAAGGCTGATAATTGTTCAGAGGGAAAGCATACCAGTGCAATACCACAAATAAAAAAGAGTCCGAGGAAGAATGTCACTGAACATGAAATGACTATTTGAGTGATTTTATTACCACTTAAGCCAAGTTCGGAATAAAACTTATATCTTATCGACGTCCCCGTTAACAGAGAGAACCCAATAGTATTGGAGAACGTAAAACCCAGAAAAGAAATAGGGACTATTTTACGATAAGGTATCTCCTTATCGATATTCCGAACGGCAATAAAATCGTACAAGGTTAATAAAGAGTAACTTTCCACTGTGAGTAGTGCTGCACATAACAACTCAACAAATGAAAATCCTTTAACCTCTTTAATAATGTCACTTAATTGATATTCTTGCTCTAAATTATAAAGCAAGAGTAATGAGACAGTGAATATTATAAGGCTAATAAACACCCGCACTCGTCTCCCCATGTTAATCTCCAGCACCTAAGACTGATTCAGCTAAGGTTATTTAACGTCAACATTGAAACAGCATTAAAAATTAATTAACTTTAGTTTAATTTGTAACACCACTTTATCGACGGGATTTTTAACATAGGGATTTTTCATTCGCAATGGATTTACGCATTTGCTGCATGACGTTTTATTAATGTGCTTAACAAGCTGATAGCAATAGTGAGTTAATGATTTTAAATTGAGGGGGGGATAATATAAAAGCCAAAAAAATCTGCAATAGATACGCAGCTTTGGGCGTTAAGCGAAACAAAAAAGTGTGAATACTCAAAAAAGTATCCACACTAGATTCCGTTACATTGGACGGTTTTTCTCGATAAGACGATTAAAAATGGCATTCACAGATAAAGATGCGCCATGGGCAATTTTATCGGCAAGTTTCTTTCTCACCTGATAACGCATCTTATACACAGTGCGCTCTGCGGCAAGTGACATAATTACATCATCACTGGTCGAAATCGCATCAACTAACCCTAATTCAATGGCTTGCTGGCCGTACCAATGCTCGCCCGTGGCTACTTTCACTAAATCCAACTCAGGGCGATATTTACCGACAAACGCTTTGAATAAGATGTGGGTTTCTTCGAGTTCTTCTTGAAACTTCTGTCTTCCCTCATCGGAGTTTTCACCAAACACTGTCAAAGTGCGTTTAAAATTACCGGCGGTATGTTGCTCATAATCAATTTCATGCTTTTTCAGCAAACGATTAAAGTTAGGCAGTTGAGCAACAACACCAATTGAACCAACAATTGCAAAAGGCGCAGCATAAATTTTATTCGCAACACAGGCCATCATATAACCGCCACTGGCAGCCACTTTATCAACGCAGACTGTTAGCGGAATATCGGCTTGGCGTAAACGGTCAAGCTGGCTGGAGGCTAAACCGTAGCCATGCACCATACCGCCACCACTCTCGACATTAACAACCACTTCATCGCCTTTTTCCGCGATAGCTAAAATGGCACTAATTTCTTCACGCAGTGACGCAACCTCAGCGGCATCGATACTGCCCTTGAAATCGATCACGAACACTTTGCCCGTGCTAGTATCATCAGCAGCTTTGTCTTTCGCCTTTTCTTCTGCCTTTAATTGCTTTTCATAGGCTTTGAATTGCTTCTTTGAAAGGAGTTCTTCTTTTAAGCCATGCTTCAGTTCTTCTAACTCTTCAGACAGGTTAGTGATCCTCAGCTCGCCCTTATCTGACTTATGTTTAACAGTGGAAGCCAACACCACAACAATAACCGCAACGATTGCGACCACTATAGTGACGGCTTTCGCCAAAAACATTCCATACTCGTATAAAAATTCCAAAGTGCTCTCCGTTAGGGCGTTACATCAATCAGTCAATTGCGCGCTATTCTAACAGCCTAAAGGCCCATAAAAAAACCCAGCATTCGCTGGGTTTTTCCGATTAAGCGCAGATTAGTTAGGACAAGTCGCAATGACATCACTGTTTGTCACTAAAATCGTCGCATCGCCTTTACCTGCAGTCGCAGCATAGGTTGCTACTTGAGTCTGCATTTCAACGGTAGCAGCGGCAGCCATACCATCTGTAGCGTCCGTTTCACCTGGGCTCACAATCGAACTATGGTGACCTTTAGAGAAACGCACTACGCCATGACCTTTACTGGTACTATCGACACATGGTAGGCCAATAGCAGAGATCAGCGGCTCAGTGCCCGATAACGGGAAGTTATCTACACGGTTCGGTAACACTTGATCAGGTAAGTTACCGTTGCCATCACCGGCTATTTCAATTAAATGAACAGGTAGACCCGTCGCTTTTAACGTAGCGGCATGGTTAATTGGATCAGCAGAATCCACAGCCGTTTGAACCGCAAAGGCAAACGTTGGAATAAACTGGGCATATACTGCCTGCACCAGTGCCGCATATTCAGGACTCCCCACCTCATATCCAGCAGTATTAGCCTTATCGACCAGCGCTTGGAAAGTCGCAGATGCCTTGATATTGCTAAACAGCACTGGACCAAAGGTTGCTGAACCCGCAAATGATCCTGCTAATCCCCCTGCAGGCGCTGCTAGGGATAAGGCATTGATACCATAGGCATTTGGCAAGGCATCGCCGGTTGCAGGGTTCTTCATGCCAGTGCTGGCATAGGTCGCAAAATCGGTGCCGACAATCGCGCCTAAACTCAGACCTTGAGCACTGATTTTAGACACGTCAAATACTTGTGGCTGACCTGCTTGTGCTAAGCCCTGTGCTAATCCTGTTAGAGCAAGACGAACACCTAAATGGTCCATCGTCGCTTGACGGAAATTATCACGCACCGACAAAGTGCTAGAGATATTCACGAATACCAACGGATTACCATTTTTAAAGGCGTCTGGTGTACCGACTACAGCCCCAAAAGAAGGATCGGTCGCAGAGACGTCATAAACCCCATCGCCGTTAGCATCGAACGAACGCGCCCCATGCAGTGGCATATCGATAGCAATAGTTGCAACGCCCATGGCCGCATACGAACCCGCATAGGCCAGTGACATTTCTTTGCCGCCACCTAAACCGTGCAGTGCGATTGTGGTTGGCCAACCCGCTGTCGGCGGAGTAAAGGGAATACCTTGTTGCTGATAAAAGTCCGCTAATCTTGCCGCATTAGGCATAGAAATCAGTACAGGTACGGTTTCATATCCTTTAATCGCTGGAATTGGGTTGAACTTAGTCAAATGCTTAGTTTTATCTACCGCTGTACCATCGTCTAACAACCAAGTTTTACCCGCCATTAGAGACGGATTGGCTAACGCATCGGCAGGGTTCGCAATACCATTGGCCACGGCTTGCATACCAAAATTATTTTGGCTGAGTGTACCCGCTTGCAAAGCTAATAACACAGATACAGGGCTATCGCCTTGTGCTTTCCAATGACCATTAATTAATGGTTTTCCTTCTGCTGATAAACAACTGACCGAAGAGCAGTCACCGTAAATCGGCAGTTTAATTTTGGCGGTATACACATCGGCTAAACTTGATACCACGTAGGCAGCTCCAGCAGCCGGTGTTAAGCCCGCAGCTTGTGCAACGGTATAACCGGCAGGCGTTGGCATCTGAGCAAAGCTGGGGGCATAAGGCGCGCCCTTTGCCATCAGCAGCTTAGTCGTTTCATAGACGTTAGCGACAGACTGAGTCGTAAACAGCCCAGAGTAGCTTATGGTCGAAGGATCGACATTATGGGCCGCAGCAATGCCTTTCTCATAGCTGTTCACTAAGGTTTGCAGCATCAATTGATCGGGCGTTTCTAATGGCAATGTCGTGATGTCTAACTTCAACAAACCATAGGTAGTTGAAGGCGCAATACCACGACCTTCAGAATCTTGAATAAGATTAGTCGTCGCATAAATATACGACTGCCCAGCTTTGAGTGGCTTAAGCGGCACGATCACCACTTTATTGCCTGATGCGGTGGATACAAAGTCAACGCCAAACTGAAGTTCTGCTCCGACTTTACACGCTGAAACTGACGGTTTAGCAGTACATTCAGCATCAGAAGACAATGGACCACCGACAGTGGCCTCAAACATTCTTACTGCGCCAGGTTGTGCAACCGATGCCGCCATTAAGGTCAGCGGTGTGCCGTCGTGTTTTTTCGCTAAATCAATATCAATGGAAATCGGTGATGTTGTCGACCAGCCATCTAACGCCCCAAGCGCGATTTGTGGATCAACATAATTGCCTGAGCTTTCACCCGGAATCGATAATGTGCCATCCTTGGTACCACTGAATAGCAAATCATTCGGTAATGGTACTTTTGAATTAGCAGGGTCGAACACCATGTGCGATTCAGGGACGAGCGGTTCTGTCTTATCCTTGAGATCGTTATAACTGTCCTCACCACATCCTGTGAGGCCCAGTGCAGATGCAATCGCAACACCCAAAATGAGTCTTTTCATCTTTTTTCCCCAAATCTTGTTGTAATAGTTTTGTTTTCCCCAAGAAATTAGTCACAATAGCTTTTAAATCTGTGACCAATAGGGCTTATGTTAGCCCCTAACTCATTTCAAGTTAACGTAAAAATATTGAGTTAGCCACAAGTTTGTCACAAACATTTTAGCCATTTATAACAAAGTTTCATTCATTTGTTTGAAACATGCGTTTATCACTTCGGCGACTCTAGAAGTGGCGGGCATTCTCGCCAAGAGGAAAAAGAGACTCATGTTGGAATATCAAGCAGCAAAAGATTTACTCAAAGGCAAAACAATTTTAGTGACAGGCGCTGGCGCAGGCATAGGTCGCACCGCTGCCATTGAGTTTGCAAAGCACGGCGCCACTGTGATTTTACTCGGTAAAACAGTGAAAAAACTAGAAGCGGTTTACGATGTAATCGAACAAGCCGGTTATCCAAAACCTGCCATAGTGCCATTAGATCTTAAGGGCGCGACGGAGCAAAATTATCGCGATATGGCCGATACCATAGCCGAGCAATTCGATCATTTAGACGGCTTATTACATAACGCGAGCCTGCTCGGTGCCCTAGGCCCGTTTGAACACATAGATATTTCATCACTCGAAGACGTACTCAAAGTGAACGTCACGGCCCAAGTTATGCTAACTAAAGCATTACTACCTGTGATGCGCCAAGCACCCAGTGCATCGATTATCTTTACGTCGAGCAGTGTGGGTCGTCAAGGCCGCGCCTACTGGGGACCTTATGCCTTCTCTAAGTTTGCCACCGAAGGCATGATGCAAGTCCTCGCCCATGAGTGCGATGGCACCTCGGTTCGGGTCAACAGTATCAATCCAGGTGCAACCCGCACTGAGATGCGCGCTAAAGCCTACCCAGCTGAGAATCCACTGGATCTCAAAACCGCAGAAGAGATCATGCCGACCTATTTATATTTAATGGGTCAAGATGCTAGCGCAGTGAATGGTCAGCAGTTCAACGCTCAGTAATCGCATCGCTTATCGGTTTAGCAGTATGATTCAGCAATAATAAAGGGCCTATTGATGGCCCTTTATTATTTTAGATATTCGCAAGATGGAGCTCTGTATTAATCCATGGGAATAAACAGCATAAAAACGCCGCACCGCCAATCTTAACTTAACTGAATTTTTGCAAAATAAATCATCGTTTTAGCTTTAGCGGCTCTGCTTGATTCATCAAGCAAATTCTGCGTATCTAGCGGTGAGTCAGCTAACTCATGGCTTGAGTAATAACTTACCCACAACTCATTTCCGTCAATCACAACGCCCGCATAACTGGTATCGCCCTTCGATGGCAGTGTCAGTAGTTCTTGAACCACGCCAGTATCAGGATGAATTTCAACTAAAGCCGTTCGAACTTGTTCATCGTATAAGCGCACCACAGCCAACAGGCGGGATTGATACATCAACATCACTGGCCCACCAATGCGCTTATCGAGTTCTTGCCATTGCCAATCGGTGAATGGCGCGCGACTGTGACCGAGTAAACCAACAAATTCAGGGCCCCAAACGGGATCGCGCCTCAAGAGACAAAAGCCGCTGTCTTGATCAAAAACAATGGCTGTTTCGTTGACATAACCTTGATTATTAAACACCTTTAGCCAAGTCTTGAACTGCACGCCATCATCACTCTTATACAACCGAGTGTCACCATCAGGTCCTGGGCGATAGCCCACACCATAGAGCGTATTTTGATGCTCGGTTAAACGCCATAACCAATAGCCCTTATCAGCTATCTTTAGCGCATCCGACCACACTCGCCCATCGGCTGAGCGCCAAAGATGTGATTGAAGACCCGACTTATCATGTAAGGTCCCGCCACCGAGTAAAAGCAATTCCCCTTGATATTCAATCAGTTTACCGTCGCGTAAATCAGCCTCTTCCGAACGAATAAGTGCCACGCTCTGCCACGTCTCGCCGCCATCCACTGAACGTAGAATACGCAAAGCGCCATCGGGTGACACATGGGCAGTCCCTTCACGGAAAACACAAAAAAGTGCTTCCTGAAACGCGATTAAATCGGTAAACGCATTATGGGCAGCTTGCTCCCAAATCCGTCGCACTGAAATTAGCTTCATCCATTCACTCCTCAATCCAGCTGACTCTTGTTATAACATAGCTGCAAATAACAGAAAGCAAAAAGGCCGCTAAGCGGCCTTTTTCATTGGGATAAAACAACTTAGCTGCGCTGACGCGATGGCTTAGGTTTTCCCGAACCGGTTACTTTATGCTTACGTACGGCGCGGCGAATTTTAGCACTCTTCACCTGAGCACGGGCTACGCTGTGTTTATCGGCAGCAAGCATAGTGCGGGTTTCTGGTTCTAAACCTGCCAATTTACGCAAGTAGTTAACTTGCTCCATTGGCAATTCAACCCAGCCACCCCGTGGCAGTGATTTTGGCAATTCAACCATACCGTAACGGATACGGATCAAACGGCTCACTTGCACTTCTTGGGATTCCCACAGACGGCGTACTTCGCGGTTACGACCTTCGCGTAAACACACATGCCACCACTGGTTCATGCCTTCGCCGCCCGCTGGCTTGATGCTATCAAACTGCGCAGGGCCGTCTTCTAACATCACGCCGGTACGTAAACGTTGCACTGTCGCTTCAGGGATTTCACCGAAGGTACGCACTGCGTATTCGCGGTCGACTTCGTTCGATGGATGCATTAAGCGGTTCGCTAATTCACCATCTGAGGTAAACAGTAATAAACCTGAGGTGTTGATGTCTAAACGACCTACCGCAACCCAGCGTGAATCACGCACTTTAGGTAAGCGATCGAATACCGTTGGACGGCCTTCAGGATCTTTACGACTACAAATTTCGCCTTCGGGTTTATGGTATGCCAATACTCGACAGATCACGTCTTCGGCAGACTTTAACGAAATCGATCTCCCATCGATACGCACTTTGGCATCGGCTTCAATCCGATCCCCAAGGCTAGCAATTTCACCATCAATACTAACTCGGCCTGCAGCAATCCATGCCTCCATCTCACGACGGGAGCCATGGCCTGCACGGGCCAAGACTTTCTGCAATTTTTCACTCATTAGTATTTTGCTCTTCTGACTGTTCCGGCGTTAATTTCACACTTGAAAAAACCGCCTGCAATGACTCAGTATCCGACAGCGGCGGTAAATCCGCTAAGGTGTCTAAGCCAAAATATGCTAAAAATTCTAAGGTAGTGGCATACAACGCGGGTCGCCCCGGTACTTCTTTATGGCCAACTACTTTAATCCAATGTCTATCTGACAAACTTTTTATGATGTGACTACTAATGGCCACACCGCGCACCTGTTCAATATCGCCGCGAGTCACAGGTTGACGATAAGCAATCACCGCCAAGGTTTCTAATGTCGCACGCGAATATTTAGGCGCCTTTTCTTGCCACAGGGGCTGCAAAAAAGGACTCAAGACTTCTAAGGTCTGGAAGCGGTAACCCCCAGCGACTTTCACAAGTTGCACACCTCTGTCTTGATAATCCTGCTGCAGCTCATCCAATGCAGCTTTTATTTTGTCTCTGGAAACCGTGAAATCCACCAATACAGTGTCTTTCAACATTTTCGCCGACAAGGGTTTCCCCAATACAAACAAACTCGCTTCAATAAGCTGTTTTAATTGAGTCGGATTTATCTGCATCAATTAATAGGCCTTAACGTAAATAGTTGAAAACGGTTCTGTTTGGTACAATTCAACCAATAATTCTTTGACTAATTCCATCAGTGCTAAGAAGGTCACGACCACGCCTGCACGGCCTTCAGCTACGGTAAATAAACGTTCAAATGCCGTAAAATCTTCCGAGTTCAGCATGGCTAAAATCTGGCTCATGCGCTCACGGGTCGATAACTGTTCACGCTTAACGTGATGATCTTCATTGGCATCGATACGTTTGAGCACATCGCCAAAGGCGCGGGCAATTTCAAACAACGAGACTTCTGGCGGGATCATTAACGGCTTAATGTCAGGTGCTGCCACTGCTTTGGCTTGAAACACATCCCGCTCGAGCCGCGGCAAATCATCGAGTTTTTGCGACGCTTCTTTAATCACTTCATAGGCTTTCAACTGACGGATCAATTGCGCCCGAGGATCTTCCTCAACCTCATCTTCAGCCACCATACGCGGCAGCAGCAAACGGGATTTAATCTCGGCAAGCGTTGCCGCCATCACTAAGTAATCGGCAGCAAGTTCAATTCGAGCCTGAGTCAGCAACGTAATATATTCTAAATACTGCGCGGTGATTTGCTGAATGGGTAAATCGACAACGTCTAATTTTTGCTTACGGATCAAATATAACAGTAAATCCAATGGCCCTTCAAAGGACTCAAGGAACACTTCCAATGCCTCCGGCGGAATAAACAAATCCAGCGGCATTTCGGTCATTGCCTGACCACGAATAACGGCTAAGGGTAAACTCTGTTGCGTGCCCTGCATCCGCTATCTTGCTCCGTTAACGCTGCGCTAGCCAACTTAGGCTAACGCCAAACGCGCGATTATACCTGTAAATCTGCGGCGATAAAACTGCCAAATGTTCACTGCCGCTCGCCGCATCGCTCACTCGCATCCACTACAGATAAATCTATTGCGCTGGATTTAGAGAAAAGGCGTGATATCACCCGCGCCTTCACGCAAAATCTCGGCGCCATCTTCAGACATATCAATCACTGTCGTCGGCTTTTCGCCTAAATAACCGCCATGGATAATCACATCCACTTGATGCTCGAGCAAGTCGCGAATTTGTTCAGGATCAGACTCGGCAAATTCTGCATTTGGCATCACTAAACTGGTCGACATCAGCGGCGCATCTAAGGCTTCAAGCAATGCCAGTGCGATCACATTGTCGGGCACGCGAATGCCTATGGTCTTTTTTTTGTCATTTTGCAGACGACGCGGCACTTCTTTGGTCGCTTTAAAAATGAACGTATAAGGCCCAGGTGTGCAACTTTTTAGAATGCGATACGCCTGATTATCCACTTTGGCGTAGGTCGCAAGTTCAGATAAATCGCGGCACATCAATGAAAAGTTATGATCGTTCTCGATTTGACGAATTCTCGCCATCCGCGTCATCGCATCTTTCTCACCAATCAAGCAGCCTAAGGCATAGCCCGAATCGGTGGGATAAACAATCACACCGCCCGCTTTTAAGGCGGCAACAGCTTGACTGATAAGGCGTGTTTGCGGATTTACTTCATGTACATAAAAAAACTGACTCATGGTCGTTCCACCCAAGATTCCGATTGCCAGACCCAATCAATACCTTGGGGCTGATACAGATTTTTTCCTAATTCGATCCAATTACTTGGAAAGTGAAAATCACTCCCTATCGATGCAAGCAATTGATTTTGTAAGCTCAAGGCCACAAGGTTGGCCCTGTCGTCTAATGTTTGCTGGCCAAGTACCACTTCCATGGCATCTCCACCCGCTTCTTTATATTCGCGCACTAAGCGCTTAAGCCATTTTGCCGATAACTTATAACCACTGGGATGCGCCAACACAGCTAATCCACCCGCGTTATGAATGATATCGATGGCGCTGGCCATATCACCCCAATTATTGGGGACATAACCGGTTTTACCGCGGGCAAGATAGCGTTTAAATACGCTCGGCATATCCACAGCATGACCATTTTCAGCCATCCAACGGGCGTAATGTCCACGGCTCAATGCCGCTTCACCCGCCAACGCCTTGGCACCTTCGTAAGCGCCTTCAATACCGGCCTTGGCTAATCTATGGCCAATTTCTTGAGCGCGTAATTCACGTAACTCACGCTGGTTTTCTAAAAATGCTAATAACGCAGGATTATCCGCATCGAAGTTAAGCGCAACTATGTGAATATCATAACTGTTCCAGCGAGTAGAGATTTCTACGCCAGAGATCAATTTCAATGGTTCTGCTTGCGATAGATTAAAGGCACGGGCTTCGGGTAAACCTGCTACCGTGTCGTGGTCAGTAATCGCAAATAACTGCACGCCCTTTTCAAGGGCTCTAGCCACCAATTCAGACGGAGTTAACTGACCGTCGGATGCGGTCGTGTGGCTGTGCAGATCAGCCAATATGCTTTGAGTATTCATGGGGCTATTGTACGTGAATTTGTTAATAAATGCGCTGCTATCTCGCATTTTGTGGCTGTGTGACTTAAATTTTCTGCGTCATTAAAGTGAATAAATCGCAGAAAATGAAAAATATTCAATTGACATTCGACCCCAGCTAAGGTTTTCTATACACCAATAACTGAATTAGCGAGACCCTTTTGAATGACACACATTAACGCTTCATTAAACATCATTTGGTGGTGGCACTTCCCAACTTAGCGGGTGGTGTGAAGCTCTGTGCTCATTTGAAAGTGACCAGAATCAACAAGAAGCCCGCAGAAATGCGGGCTTTTTTGTTAGGTGCGAAAAATGTCGGCAGACTCGGGTAACAAGATTAAGAAAGCGAGATAACTCATGATGTTAAAGACATTTTATAAGGTAGCTGGAGTATGAACATGCCCAAACAGACATTCGCACGCTCAAGCACACTCAAGGCGGCATTAACCTACCACAGCGATCCACTGCGCTTGTATCAGCACATTACCCAAGATGCGCCCCATACTATGTTGTTGGAGTCGGCCGAAATCGACAGTAAAGATCACTTAAAAAGCATGGTGATGACCCATGCTGCCATGATGATCCGCTGCGACGGTTATCAACTGACCTTTACCGCACTGACCGACAATGGCGCGAGCTTACTTGCCCCAATCGAAACCTTCTTCAGCGCGAGCGGCGATCGTGCTGATATGAGTGCCAGTCTAGTCCGTGATAACTTGACCTTAGTGGTGACGCTGCAAAAAGACACTAAGCTGCAGGATGAAGATGCACGCTTAAAATCGACCTCGCCACTCGATGGCCTGCGGATGTTTATCCAGCAGATTGATTGTGGCGCTCATACTGACAGCCAAAGTAAACCCGCCTTTGAGGATCTGTTTTTAGGTGGCGTACTGGCCTACGACTTGATTGATACCGTCGAACCGCTGCCAGCCGTACCGAACCGCGATAACGATTGCCCTGACTACTTATTTTACCTCGCAGAAACCTTAATCCTTATCGACCATAAACTGAAACAAGCCGACATCATTACCCATAATTTCAGTCGTGATTCCGCCCAGCATACCGCCATCACCGCAGCGCTGAGCGAGCGAGTTCAGCATCTAAGCACACAATGTAAAGCCCTCGGTAATTCACCTGCAGATGTGCCGACACTGGTCGCCATCGACGCGACTGAGCAAGTCAATATTTCCGATGAGGTGTTCAAACAAACCGTTATCGATTTGAAAGAACACATTATTGCGGGCGATATTTTCCAAGTGGTGCCATCGCGTAGTTTTAGTTTACCTTGCCCGAATACCTTAGGGGCTTATCGCGCCCTGCGTCTAACTAACCCAAGCCCTTACATGTTTTATTTCAGGGGCCAAGATTTCACGCTTTTTGGTGCTTCACCAGAAAGTGCGCTTAAGTACGAGGCCAGCAGTAATCAAGTCGAAGTCTACCCGATTGCCGGCACCCGCAAACGCGGAAAAACCGCCACGGGCGAGATTGATTTTGACTTAGACAGCCGCATTGAACTTGAACTGCGTTTAGATAAAAAAGAACTGTCAGAACACTTAATGTTGGTCGATTTAGCTCGCAACGATATCGCGCGCATCAGCCAAAGCGGCAGCCGTAAAGTCGCCGAATTATTGAAAGTGGACCGTTATTCCCACGTGATGCACCTCGTCAGTCGCGTAACGGGTCAATTGCGCCAAGACTTAGATGCGCTGCATGCTTATCAAGCTTGTATGAATATGGGTACTTTAGTTGGCGCGCCCAAAGTAAGCGCATCACAACTGGTTCGCCAAGCGGAAAAAGCCCGCCGCGGCAGCTACGGCGGCGCTGTGGGTTACCTTAATGCTCTTGGGGATATGGACACCTGTATTGTGATCCGCTCGGCCTTTGTCAAAAATGGCACCGCCTTTATTCAAGCGGGCGCGGGCGTCGTGTTTGATTCGGATCCCCAAAGCGAGGCAGATGAAACCCGTCAAAAAGCTCAAGCCGTGATTTCGGCAATCAAAATGGGTGCAGGACTGCGAGTCAATGAATCGCCAGTAAATGACGCGTCAGCTCAATCGACTTTTGTGCTATCCACTTCAGTACAATCTAAATAGGAGCCAAACATGAAACTCTATCTACTCGATAACTTTGACTCCTTTACCTACAACTTAGTGGATCAATTTCGCAGCCTTGGCTGTGAAGTGGTGATTTACCGCAACGATGTTGCCGCCGACTTTATCGCTGAAAAACTGCTTAACGAACAAGAACCCGCAGCCCTAGTGTTATCGCCAGGTCCTGGTGCGCCCCATGAAGCAGGCTCTATGATGGCGCTTATCGCCAAAGTCGCCGGTAAAGTGCCTATGCTGGGTATCTGCCTTGGGCATCAAGCTATGGTGGAATATTACGGCGGCACAGTGGCGCACGCGCCTTTTGTGGTGCATGGCAAGGCAAGCCCGACTTTCCATGATGGCACTGGCGTATTTGCCGGTTTGCCCTCTCCCCTCCCCGTTGCCCGTTATCACAGTCTCGTTGCCACTCACGTGCCTGATTGCTTGCAAGTGATCGCAACCACTGACGCTATGCCGATGGCGATTCTGCACCCTGAGCACAGAGCCGTTGGCTTTCAGTTCCACCCAGAATCGATTCTGACCACCTTAGGCAGCACACTGCTCATTCAAACCTTAGCCTTTCTTACCCAAGACATGACAACAGGAGTAACCGCATGAGTACCAACCCTATTCAGCCTTTACTCGACGTTTTATACCAAGGTAAAAGTTTAAGCCGCGAGCAAACCGCCGAACTTTTTGGCGCGTTAATTCGCGGTGAGATGAGTGAAGCAGCGATGGCGGGAATGTTAGTTGCGCTGAAAATGCGCGGAGAGACTATTGATGAGATCAGCGGCGCTGCCGATGCCATGCGCGCCGCTGCCAAACCTTTTCCTTACCCTGAGCGAAACAACAATCCGCTTCATAATGGCATAGTTGATATTGTTGGCACGGGTGGCGATGGCTTTAATACCATTAATATTTCCACCACTGCGGCCTTTGTTGCCGCGGCGGCAGGCGCTAAGGTCGCCAAACACGGCAATCGTAGCGTGTCGAGTAAATCAGGATCATCGGATCTTTTGGCGCAGTTTGGCATCGACTTAACTATGTCGCCAGAGACAGCCAGTCGTTGCCTCGACGCATTGAATCTGTGCTTTTTGTTTGCGCCCCACTACCATGGCGGGGTAAAACATGCGGTGCCCGTAAGACAAGCACTGAAAACGCGCACTTTATTCAACGTGTTAGGGCCGCTTATCAACCCTGCAAGGCCTGAGTTTATGTTACTTGGCGTGTATAGCCCTGAGTTAGTCTTACCGATAGCGAAAGTATTAAAGGCGCTTGGCACAAAACGCGCTATGGTAGTGCACGGCAGCGGTTTAGATGAAGTCGCGCTGCACGGCAACACCCAAGTTGCTGAGTTAAAAGACGGCGACATCATAGAGTATCAACTCACGCCCGCCGATTTAGGCGTGCCTTTAGCGCAAATATCAGACTTAGAAGGGGGCGAGCCCGCGCAGAATGCCTTGATTACCGAGGCGATTTTAAAAGGCGGTGGCACTGAAGCACACGCCAATGCGGTCGCCATCAATGCCGGCTGTGCTTTATATGTCTGTGGAATTACTGATTCAGTCAAAGCCGGAACCTTACTTGCGCTCGCTACCATTCAAAGCGGCAAAGCCTTTGAATTGTTAAGCCAGCTCGCAAAAGTCAGCGGTGAAGCCCTAGTCAACGGTCAAGAAAGAGGAAGATAAGCGAATGTCTCAAGTAGAAGTGACTCCAACAGCAATGACTCAAGACCTGCGTACTCAGCCAGAGGCAGCCACAAACGCTATGCCAAAAAGTAATGTGTTAACCCGTATCGTCGATACCAAAGCGGCCCATATTGCCGCCCTGAAACTGCGTTTTCCTGAGGCGAATCTGTCGCCAAAAATCTCTGACCGCAGTTTATTTGCCGCACTCAAGGCACCCAAGGCGGGTTACATTTTAGAATGCAAAAAAGCCAGTCCATCCAAAGGACTTATCCGCGATGTGTTTGATGTAGAAGCCATCGCCGATATTTACGGTAAATATGCGGCGGGCATTTCGGTATTAACCGACGAGCAATTTTTCCAAGGGGATATGGACTATATCCCTAAGGTGCGCGCTCGGGTCAACCAACCAATTCTGTGCAAAGATTTTTTTGTGGACGAATACCAAATCAAACTCGCCGCCCACCAAGGCGCCGATGCGATTCTGTTGATGCTGTCCGTACTTGATGATGAACAATATCAAGGTCTAGCGAAAGAAGCCGCTAAGTATCAACTCGATGTACTGACCGAAGTCAGTAATGAAGAAGAACTTAAGCGCGCCATCGCATTAGATGCGCCGATTATCGGCATCAACAACCGTAACTTAAGGGATTTGAGTACCGATCTCGCTACCACAGAAGCGCTGGCGCCACAGATTGGCAGCGACCGCGTGGTGATCAGCGAATCTGGCATTTACAACAATGAGCAAGTGCGCCGTCTGAGTCCGCTGGTTGATGGCTTCCTCGTTGGCAGCTCGATTATGGCCGAGACAGATATCGATTTGGCCTGCCGTAAATTGATCTTCGGTCACAATAAAGTCTGCGGCCTCACCCGCGTGGAAGATATTCGCGCCGCAGCAACAGCAGGTGCTGTCTATGGCGGACTGATTTTTGCTGAAAAATCCCCACGCGCCTTAACCCTTGATGCAGCAGAACAACTGCTCAGGGAGTATCTCGCATCCGATGCCCCCGCCATTGAATTTGTCGGCGTGTTTGTTAATGCCGCGCCAAGTACTATTACCGATATCGCCGCCAGTTTGCAGTTATCTGCCGTACAGCTGCACGGCACGGAAACAGAACTTGAAATCGCACAGCTCGCCGAGCGACTTGAGCAAGCGGGACTCACTACCCAAATTTGGAAAGCCGTCAGCGTCGATGCGCAAACGGGTGAGCTTGGTTACATACCTCAGGGAGCACAGCGTTATCTCTTTGATAGTAAAACGGCAGGTCAATTTGGCGGCTCGGGCCAAGCCTTTAATTGGCAAAATATTGATGTGAAGTCCTTAGGCCAGCAAAAGGCCCATGCCATGTTGGCGGGCGGACTCAATCCAGGCAATGCGGCAAGTGCCAATGCCCAAGGATTTTACGGTTTAGATTTTAATTCTGGCCTAGAAACCGCCGCAGGGATTAAATCGGCGCAACTTATCCAAATGGCTTTTACCCATTTACGTCTTTAGCCTATCGCGCTAAGCAAGAAGCCCTAGATGCAGTTGGTGCTCGACAAGCGTGATGCTCGACAAAAAATATGAACCTATTAATGCCAGTGACCAAATAGATAACGGCTCAGTTAACACGTTTAACACCAAAACGCTGTTAGCACCATCGAAGCCACTGACAAACTGATTGATAAGATAAGGAAAAAGGTATGTCAAAGTTAAAGCTTAACCCTTATTTCGGCGAATACGGCGGCATGTATGTGCCACAGATTTTAGTGCCAGCCCTTAAGCAATTAGAAACTGCCTTTGTGGAAGCGCAGGAAGATGACGACTTTAAAGCCGAATTTACCGATTTACTAAAGAACTACGCGGGTCGGCCAACGGCGCTCACCTTAACCCGCAATCTAAGCCCCAATCCTATGGTAAAAATCTACCTCAAACGAGAAGATTTACTCCACGGCGGCGCCCATAAAACTAACCAAGTGTTAGGCCAAGCACTGCTTGCTAAACGCATGGGCAAAAAGGAAATCATTGCTGAAACTGGCGCAGGACAACACGGCGTTGCCACCGCCCTTGCCTGTGCGCTATTAGGCTTGAAATGTAAAGTCTATATGGGCGCGAAAGACGTTGCGCGCCAATCACCTAACGTATTTAGAATGCGTTTGATGGGCGCGGAAGTCATTCCTGTCACCTCAGGTTCTGCCACCTTAAAAGATGCCTGTAACGAAGCGATGCGCGACTGGTCTGGCAGCTACGAAAAGGCCCACTATTTGCTCGGCACAGCTGCGGGGCCACATCCGTTCCCAACCATAGTGCGTGAATTTCAACGCATTATTGGCGAAGAAACCAAGAAGCAAATACTGGAACGTGAAGGTCGTCTGCCCGATGCGGTTATCGCCTGTGTGGGTGGCGGCTCTAACGCTATCGGCATGTTTGCTGACTTTATTGACGAGCCGAGTGTCGAACTGATTGGCGTCGAACCTGCGGGTAAAGGCATAGACACACCAATGCACGGCGCGCCGCTTAAACACGGTAAGACAGGTATTTTCTTCGGTATGAAAGCGCCTTTGATGCAAGATAGCGAAGGCCAAATCGAAGAATCCTACTCAATTTCAGCTGGATTGGACTTCCCATCCGTTGGCCCGCAGCATGCGCATCTTAATGCCACAGGCCGCGCCCGTTATGAATCGGCTACCGACGATGAAGCGCTAGAAGCCTTCCAACAACTGGCTCGCTGTGAAGGGATTATCCCCGCATTGGAATCGGCCCATGCTATCGCCTATGCAGTGAAAATGGCGCGCGAGTGCACTAAGGAAACCATTTTAGTGGTCAATCTTTCCGGTCGTGGCGACAAAGATATTTTCACCGTTTCTGACATTTTGAATGGTAAAGAGGTATAACGAACATGAGTGATACATTGACTAACCCAGGCCTTTACCAAGCGGCCCGTTACCAAGCCACCTTTGCCAAACTCAAAGCCGAAGGCCGTGGTGCTTTTGTCCCCTTCGTCACTCTTGGTGATCCTAGCCCTGAGTTATCGCTGAAAATTATCGATACCTTAGTGCAAAACGGTGCCGATGCCTTAGAACTGGGCTTTCCGTTTTCCGATCCCTTGGCCGATGGCCCTGTGATCCAAGGTGCTAACCTGCGTTCTTTAGCGGCGGGCACGACTCCAACGGCGTGTTTTGAATTACTGGCGCAAGTGCGTGCTAAATATCCTGAACTGCCAATCGGTTTGCTGCTGTATGCGAACTTGGTGTTTGCTAATGGCATAGATGCGTTTTACGCCAAAGCGCAGCAAGCGGGTGTGGATTCAGTGCTTATTGCCGACGTACCCGTGGAAGAATCGGCGCCCTTTAGCGAAGCGGCTAAAGCCCATGGTATTGCGCCAATTTTTATCGCGCCGCCCAATGCCGACAGTGAAACCCTTGCACTGGTTAGCGCCAGCGGCGAAGGTTACACCTATCTCTTATCCCGCGCAGGGGTGACAGGCACAGACACTAAAGCTGGCGTTCCGGTGGAAGAAATTCTATCCAAATTGAAAACTTTTAACGCGCCGCCACCGCTACTCGGCTTTGGCATTGCCGAACCCGCTCAAGTAACCGCCGCAATCAAAGCAGGCGCAGCAGGGGCCATTTCTGGCTCTGCCGTTGTGAAGATCATCGAAACCCACCAGCACGATGAAGCTAAGCTACTGGCGACACTTGGCGATTTTACTCGCGCCATGAAAGCGGCGACCTAAGTTAATCAAGATTTCAATCTCTGAGATAAATTACTGATTGAAATTGATAAACTAAGTCACTGATTTAAATTGATAGCCTAAATCGCTAGCCTGAATCGCTAGTGCTTAAGACGCGATGAAAGAGAAAAATCAACAGAATAAGTGGGGCACATTCGCAGCCTCACTTATTTTGCTTTAGATTGACCGACTCCTATGTTTACCCTGCCTTGCTCACCTCACTGTTGGTGTTCTCTTACGGCTCTTATCTTTATCAACAATCACGCCTCCCCCTACCGTGACAAGAAATCAAACTGATAGCTTAGCGGTTATTTAGTCGCAGTTATTTAGTCACAGTTCCTCGGTAGCATGTCAGTATCGAAATGAAATGGACTTTATATGCAGTATCGGATCTATATACTCGAGCTAACTCCATGTGGCAATGGTGTTGAAGGTGAAGTCGCAGGTAAATGCGACAATGGCGCGCCGATTTGGTTTTATTACCAAGGCAGCGCTCAAAAGGCAAGAATGCGCTTTCCGGTTAACCAATGGGTGACGGTTGAATTACTCGGCCAACTAGCAAGTGTTCAAGTTGACATCATTGAGCAAGCTCCACGCCTACCAATTCAATTGAACTTTGAAACTTCAGGACAAATCGTCGACATCAGCCAAACACCCGAAGATACGATTTACCTGTCGCACTCAAACCTTGCACTCCCCTTTGATAATGAACTTGGCAAATCCCCTATTTCGCTCGGTCACTGGGTCAATGTGACGGGCGAGCTTTGGGTAACAAATGGAATGAATTGAGAGTTGATCCCTGCGCTAACTGTGAACGTACAGATAGGCTAGCTTTGGCTTTAATGATTGGGCTTTAATGATTGCGCTTTATCGGTGCAATACCTAGAATGTCGCCGCGCGGGCTAAACTTCATCAATCGCTTAAATACCTTGCTTCCGCTATTGAACCCAATTGGGAAAGCAAATGAAGTCGATAGCGGAATTGACAGTGTTAGCCTGTGATAAATCATTCGCCTGATGAATTTCCAATAGAGGATCCGATGACTATTTCTAAATCTTTGCCCGATGACAAACCTCGTAATTTTTTGGGCACGCCTAAATTACCAGCCAAGTACGCCACGGTTGTAATGCCATTTTTTCTTTCTATTCTAATGAGTTGTATCGTTTCTGGGATCAGTACTTTCAATGGCGTTGGCGCTTCACCGCAGTTTATCGAACTCTGGCTCGGTGCTTGGCTGATCTCATGGGTGGTCGCCTTCCCGACACTGCTGATGGTGTTGCCATTAGTGCGTAAAATTACCGGACACTTTGTCGATTTACGCTAGCTTTACGATTTAGCCTTTCGAACTTGCATTCTGAGTTAACAGCCACATTTCAAAGCCGTCTTAGGACGGCTTTAGCTTAAGTTCATGCCCTTAATAAACGCGCACAGCCGCTATCCATGCCGAGATAACCGTCCTATTTACAGCTCCAGCCAATAGCAGTTTTAAGCGAATAGCTCTCTGAGAAAATACCAAGCTAAGCGAATACACCTGGGGCAATGCCTCTAAACTCATTTATCAGAGCCAATACATCTGGGCCAATGTATCTGAGCCAATGCATTTAAACTTAACCCACACCCGACTCATTTACCCAGCGCCTTCAGCGAGGCTCCAACCTGCGCTTTACAATGGATTTACACTGACTGTTTAGCGGCACCTATCCCCATTGGACTCAGCCGACATTACCGCAATCTAAATCAATTCCCCTCGATTAATAAACCAACACAAATATCGATATAACCACTTGTATTTATAGCCTTAAAAGTCAAGATGCTCGTAATCTCCCCGATTATACGCCCCTTAATTTTAGCCTTTTTGCCAGTCAATTATCTTGCCGTCACATACGTCATTAACCGTACTCAGCCCGCTTATCCGTAAGTTAAAAGTACTATTTCACACCACCACCCAAATGAGAATGATTTGCATTTGAATATTTTCACGTGCTAATTTACTCGCCGTTGTCGGGACAGAGACAGCAGGGAAATAGCCTAAGGACTGCGCTAAACATAGCGAATTAACCACAGCAAAATAGATAGCCAAACAGGCTATTTTGACAGCCGCATTAACTTGGTTTACGTCCTTAGGTAACTGATTACTGGATCGGCAACACGCAACAACATGCTGCCAAAGGAGACGTAAGTGACTACACAGCAAAGGGAAATGGATCGCGAAATTTTTGATCTACTCGGTATAGGCATTGGTCCATTCAATCTTGGCCTCGCCGCCTTATCAGAACCTATCGACGGCTTTAACTGTTTATTTTTAGATGCTAAAACCAGCTTTGACTGGCATCCGGGCATGCTACTCAAATCCTCAAGACTGCAAACCCCCTTTATGTCGGATCTGGTGACTATGGCCGATCCCACCAGCCGTTACAGTTACCTTAATTTTGCCAAGCAAACGGGCAGACTCTATCCCTTTTACATTCGCGAAAATTTCTTTTTACCCCGCCACGAATACAACTTGTACTGCCAATGGGTGAGCCAACAACTCAGCAACCTTAAATTTGGTTTTAAGGTCACTCAAGTGGATTACAACGCCGGTGAAGGGATTTATCGAGTCACAGGTTTTGATAGACGCAGTGGCAAAACCCATACCTATCAATGCCGAAAACTAGTGTTGGGCACAGGAACAGAGCCTTATCTGCCAAAGGATTCCCCCATTCAAGATGCGCGGGTCATGCATACCGCCAGCTATATGCAGCAAAAAACCTACCTGCAGAGTCAGAGTGCCATCACTGTGATTGGCAGTGGCCAAAGCGCGGCTGAAGTGTTTTACGATCTACTACAAGACATTGATACCTATGGCTATCAACTGAATTGGATGACACGGTCAGCACGTTTCTATCCCTTGGAATACACTAAGCTGACGTTGGAGATGACCTCACCAGATTATGTCGATTACTTCCACGAATTAGCACCGGAAAAACGCTGTGCTTTGATCGCCAGTCAAAAATCGCTCTACAAGGGCATTAATGCCGAGCTTATCAACGACATCTATGACTTGTTATATCAAAAGCGCTTGATTGCGGATTTCCAGTGCCAATTGATGACCAATGTGGCGTTAACCCGTATTCAAACTGATCCAGATGCACTCAAGTTACATTTCCAGCATCAAGAGCAAAATACCCCTTTGAGCCAAACCACGGGTGCAGTGGTGTTAGGCACTGGCTATCACTACCGTTTACCTGAATTTATCAAAGAGATAAAGCAACAGATCGAGTTCGATGATGCGGGACAACTTGCGGTACAACGCGACTACAGCATAGATATTCGCGGGGATATTTTTGTCCAAAATGTCGGTTTACATACCCATGGAATAAGTTCCCCGGATCTGGGAATGGGCTGTTATCGCAACGGCATCATCTTAAAAGCCGTGCTTGGTTATGCGCCCTACCACATCGAAGAACACATCGCCTTTCAAACCTTCGATCCGGCCAAACTTGCCAATCATCAGCCCTGCGGCAGCAATGCAATTAACACACTGAATCTTAACCCTAAACATTTCCCTAAGACGTCGCCGCACAGCAATACCGCTGATGCATCGCCGCATCTCTACCCAAGCCAAACGCCGACTTCGAGTATGAGCGCAGGCGCGGGAACCAAGATGTCGGTCTTGATGGCGCCAAACAAGGAGGCGCAATAATGGCGAGTCATTTCTGTGATCATTGTTTAACGCAGCTATGTTTAACGCAGCTATCAGCGATGACAAGCATCAATGGTTTCCAGTTCAGAGCGTTAGATCTTAAGCAAGACACACCAACACTCCAGTCTTGGTTTAACCAAGAGTACGCGCAGTTTTGGGGCATGCAAGGCTTGAGTCTCGCCGCCATAGAAAACCTTATGACAGCCACGCAGCACAAGTTTGCCTTGATAGGTGAGTGGCAGGGCAAAGCGCTCTTTATGGTGGAGCTCTACGATCCCGCCCACGATGAAATCGGTCACCACTATCCTGTTGCGAAGGGGGATTGCGGTATGCACCTGATTATCGCGCCGCCCGATGGCTGCCCAATCAGCGGCTTATCTTTCAAAGTGATGGATGCGATAGCGCAGCTTGTGCTTGAAAAATTGGCCTTTAGCCGCCTTGTGGTTGAACCCGATCAACTCAATGGCAAAATTCATCGCTTAAATAGCCGAGTGGGCATTCGCTATGAAAAAGCGATTCAATTAAGTACTAAAGCAGCTTACCTCGGATTTTGCACTGCGGCCGATCGCCAGCTGGCATCGAACACGCCCTCTTCGACGGGCTTAGCCCAGACAAGCTCAGTGCTGCCAAGCTCGCTCGCGGCGCCCGTAACCTCTCCCATGACATTATTGACTCTTTAGGTGAACTAGATGAACTTACCCACAAAAGCCTTACTAATGGATCCATTGACAACGCAGGATCATCCAACTCACGCAGCGGCGGCTCAACTCAATCCTGCGCTGTCGTCAACATCAACTTCTATGCCGGAGCACTTGACCCCCGCCTATTGGCAAGCGGCTAATCGGCATTTAGTGAAGAAAATTCTCTGCGAATTCACCCACGAGAAAATCATCACGCCGACCCTATACGGGCAAAAGGCGAGGCTTAACCACTATGAACTCAGGCTCAAAGACAGCACTTACTATTTTAGTGCGCGGCACTATCAGCTCGATCATCTTGCTATCGATGCAGATTCCATCCGCGTTTCAGTCGCAGGTCAAGAGCAAGCCCTCGATGCGATGTCGCTGATCATTTCCCTTAAAAATGACTTAGGGATCAGCGAAACCTTACTGCCCACGTATTTAGAGGAAATCACTAGCACCCTCTACAGCAAGGCGTACAAGTTAGCGCATCAGGCGATTCCCGCTGCCACGCTGGCGCGAGCCGATTATCAGAGCATAGAAGCAGGTATGACTGAAGGCCATCCGGTGTTTATTGCCAATAACGCACGGATTGGCTTTGATATGCAGGATTACCGTCAATTTGCCCCAGAAAGCGCGATGCAGATGCAGTTAGTCTGGCTTGGCGTGCGCAAGAGCAAAACCACGTTTGCCGCCCTCGAAAACTTGAGTCACGACGCGTTACTCAAGGAGGAGCTTGGCCAGCAGTTCACTGACTTCCAACAACGTCTTAAAACCCAGCAGCATGATCCGCAGGACTTCTACTTTATGCCTGTGCATCCTTGGCAGTGGCGCGAAAAAATCGCCCGCGTCTTTGCCGGCGACATCGCCCGTGGCGATCTGGTTTATCTTGGCGAAGGCAGCGAACAGTACCAAGTACAGCAATCGATACGCACTTTCTTCAGTCTTTCATCGCCACAAAAGTGCTATGTCAAAACCGCGCTTTCCATCTTAAACATGGGCTTTATGCGCGGCCTGTCGCCCCTATACATGAGCTGCACACCGCAAATCAATGCGTGGGTGGCGAACTTGGTTGAGAGCGACCCTTACTTTACTCAGCAAGGGTTTGTGATCCTTAAAGAAATTGCCGCCATAGGTTACCACCACCATTATTACGAGCAGGCGCTCACCCAAGACAGCGCCTACAAAAAAATGCTCTCTGCCCTATGGCGCGAAAGCCCACTGCCGCACATTGCGCCTAAGCAAAATCTGATGACCATGGCCGCCCTGCTGCACACGGATCATGAAGATAAAGCGCTGATTTCGGCCTTGATAACGGCCTCAGGCTTGCCTGCCAAAGACTGGCTGAACCGTTACCTCAACTTGTATTTATCGCCCTTATTGCACGCGTTTTTTGCCTACGATCTGGTCTTTATGCCCCATGGTGAAAACCTGATCTTAGTGCTGGATGAATATGTGCCGGTCAAGATTTTAATGAAAGACATAGGCGAAGAAGTCGCGGTACTCAATGGCACCTCGCCGCTGCCTGATGATGTAAAACGCCTTGCGGTAAGCCTTGAGGAAGAGATGAAGCTTAACTACATCTTACTGGATATTTTTGACTGTATTTTCCGCTATTTAGCACCGCTGATCGATGAGCAAACCAGCGTCAGTGAAAACCAATTCTGGGAATTAGTGGCGGACAATGTACGTGACTACCAAGCTCAACATCCACATTTGGCCGCCAAGTTTGCCCAATACGATCTGTTTAAGGACAGCTTTGTACGCACCTGCCTCAATCGTATCCAATTGAATAACAACCAACAAATGATAGACCTCGCCGACAGGGAGAAAAACCTGCGCTTCGCCGGCGGTATCGATAATCCCTTGGCGGCCTTTAGGCAAAGCCATGCCTTTAAGCGCCCCAAACTTGGCAGCGCTGAGTCGAAAACATGTTAACGCGCAATATAGCGAATAGACCCGACACTTATTGAAACTTGACGAAACGTTTGTGTGGGCCACTTGTTGGCCCGCTTTATTTAACCCCAACCTAAATGGAATTAAAGATCACCATTATGAAGACTTTCCCTCTCTCCAGCATCGCACTCGTCTGCAGACAAGCCATCGTTAACCCAAAGCTATTGCTGTGCTCAGCCATGTTAGCCAGTGTGCCCCATGCCGTAGCAGACACTGTGGATGCGGATGGTAAAACCAAGAAGCACCAAAAAGAGATTGAAATCATCAATGTCATTGGCGCTAAGGATTTACACGACAATCGCTATAAAACCCAAGCGATGAACACAGCGACAGGGCTCGATTTATCCTATTTAGAAACGCCGCAGTCGGTCACGTCTATCACCCGTCAAATGATGAACGATCAACAGCTTAATAGCGTGATTGATGCCATGACCAGCGTTGCCGGGATCAATGCCCGCCCAATGGATAATGACAGATACAGTATTAGTGCCCGCGGCATTGCCGTGACCAGCATACTGTACGATGGCGTGCCAACCACCTACGATACCCGCTTCAACTATGGGGATAATCTCATCGACACCGCCATCTATGAACGAGTTGAAGTGGTACGCGGCGCGACGGGACTCATGACGGGAGCCGGTAATCCATCGGCGGCCATTAACCTTATCCGTAAGCGCCCAACTCAAGAGTTTATGGGCAGCACATCGGTAAGTGTGGGCTCATGGAATAATGTGCGCGGTATGGTCGATCTTTCGAGCGGCTTAAATGACTCAGGGTCGGTGCGCGGTCGCGTAGTAGCCGCCTATCAGGATAAGGATTCGTTCCAAGACAGATACGAGCAACAGCGCACTACGCTATACGGCATAGTCGAAACCGATATTGGCGATAGCACCTTATTCACCCTTGGTGTCGATTACCAAGATGCCACACCGAGCGGCACTATGTCGGGCGGTTTACCACTTTTTTACAGTGACGGTAGCCGCACTAACTATGATCGCGCCACTTCAACAGCGCCCGATTGGGGCTCGGCGCATACCCAAGGCCTCAACACCTTTGCGAGTCTCGAGCACAGATTTGATAATGGCTGGAACCTAAAAGGGACTTACACCTATGGCGACAACTCATTGGAGTTCGATGTGCTATGGGCCACAGGCTATCCCGATCCTGTAACCAATATCGGCGCAACAGCAGGCTCTATTGCCTATGTCGACGGCAGTCGCACCCAACACAATGTGGATTTGCGCGCCGAAGGACAATTCCAGCTCTTTGGTCAGGAACATCAATTGATGTTTGGCTGGAATGGCCAACGCCAAGAGTTCGCCAATCCCTACTATAATCCCACAGTAAAGGCGCCACCACTGGGAGATTTTCGCGATCCGAACTTCCAGTACCCTAAACCTCAATGGCAAGATACCTCAGACATTGGCTCATCTGGCGAAACCAAGCAGAGTGCCGCCTATGTGGCGACGCAGCTAAATCTCAGCGACGCTTTAGCAATCCTCGTCGGATTACGCCTCAATGAGTGGGAAACCGACCAAGATAACTTTAAAAGCCTATACAATTTCAACATCAGCAACGAACTCACCACTTACTTCGGCCTCACATACGCTCTGACCGAGCAATATTCGCTTTATGCCAGCTATACCGACATTTTTGCGCCGCAAACTAAACAAAGAATCGATAAAAGCTATCTAGATCCGGTCAAAGGGAAAAACTACGAAGGTGGGATTAAGGCGAGCCTGTTCGATGAGGCTTTAGATATGTCGCTATCGGTGTTTGAGATCAGGCAAGACAATCTTGGAATCAGCACTGGCAATGTGATCCCTGGTACCACAACACAAGTGTATGAAGGCGTAAACGGTACAAAAACACAGGGATTCGAATTTGAATCAACAGGTAAAATCACTGATGACTGGAATGTTTACTTAGGCTACACCCAGTTCACCACCGAAGATCCTAAGGGCGAGCGCATCAATACCACATCACCACGTCAGCAGTTAAAACTCTTCACCACTTATACCTTTGGTGGTGATTGGCATAAATTGCAAATTGGTGCAGGGGTTAACTGGCAGAGCCGCGTCTACCAAGAGGCTGATAAACCGGTAGGCAATGGTATAGACAAGATTAGAGTCGAAGTCGAGCAAGGCTCCTATGCACTGGCAAGTTTGATGGCAAGTTACGCCTTCACCGAGCAACTTAAGCTCAGCGCCAACCTGCACAACGCCTTAGATAAAACCTACTACAGCCAAGTCGGTCAATACAGCCAGTTCCAATACGGTACACCGCGCAGTGCCAGCTTAACCTTGGACTATCGCTTCTAAGTCAGACCTTTATTGAGATAGTTCGAAAACCCTTGTGAGCCTAAATCTTGGGCTCACAAGGTCCTCATCTATTGGACTTATCAATAATAGCGGGGCTTATCAATCACAGCGGCAATGAATTACAGCCATTAAGGAGTCACTATGGCAAGCCAACGGGGAGACACCAGACTGCAACTATTACGCGATACCTCGCCAAGCCAAGACGCTTTGAATCAAACCATTTTGACACTCAATCAGCTGTTACATCAGCGGGCGCCCTTCTATGGCGAGCACCTTAGCGCAACGACCTCACCCACGGGACTCAGTTTCGATGAATGGAGCCGTGCCGATACCTATCAAACACTGCTAGCGCGTTTTGCCATCGCACATCCTAGCGCCGAAACTCAGAGTGAAACTAAAACCGAAAACGAAACCGAGACGGATAAAACAGCTGCAACCAGCCGAGCGCCCGCTTTCGCCAGTAAAAGCGCCTTGGTCAGTAAAAACGCAGAGGCCAATCGAAAAGACACTCGCAAAGCGCTGCATTCACTTTGGGGCCAATGGTATTTCGGTCTCTTAGTTCCGCCTATGATGGAATGGATTTTCAACGCCCCAAAAGCCGCATTCGAGTCTGTTCACTGGCAGCCACGGTCCGTGTTTATGCAGCTACATGCCAGTGGCCGAGTGGCCAAATTTGAATTTAACATCGCAAAACACCAGCCAAATACCGCTTTGACCTTTAAAAAACATCACGGCATCGAGCCACTTTCCCAAACCAACACTAAGCCAAGTATCAAGATAGACACTGAGGTGCACTCGCCATTAAGCCCATATAAGCCGCCAGTTGATAAAGAACTTGTCCTACAAGGTTTTATCTTAAACTTACTGCAGCCGAGTGTTGAGCGCCTGCTCACTCTGAGCCCTGTACCCGCCAAGTTATATTGGAGCCACTTAGGCTATCTTATCCACTGGTATCTTGGGGAACTGGGACTTACCGAGCAGTACAGCCAGCAACTAAAACAAGCCCTGTTTCGCCGCACGACCTTTTTAGATGGCAGCACAAATCCGCTGTATAACAGCATTAACTTACTCAACGAACCAGAGCGAGACAGCGCAACACCGAATACAGTTGCGAGAATAGTAACGAGTACAGCATCGAGCTCAACGAGCCCCAAAATCCACTGCATTCGCCGTACTTGCTGCTTAAGGTATCAACTCGCCAACACTGGCCAATGCCACGATTGCCCACTACTAAGTCGCCCTAACGCTAAGACAAACGCCGCCAAACAAGCACAAGTCTAACTTGCCCATGAAACCCATTTAATGGGCAAGATCGCAATCCTAGGCCCATGGTGCTTTTGCCCTTATGTTGCACATGCTACACTCAAGCCCATGTCTCTTTAACATGATTATTTATGAAACAACTGCTTGATTTCCTGCCCCTCGTCATCTTTTTTGCCGTTTATAAATTTTTCGATATTTATATCGCCAGCGGCGCATTGATCGCAGCCACCGCGCTTCAATTGATCGTGACCTATGCGCTATATAAGAAACTTGAAAAGATGCACTTAATCACCTTTGCTATGGTGACAGTGTTTGGCACACTCACTTTAGTGTTTCACGATGATTCTTTTATCAAGTGGAAAGTGACCATTATCTATAGTTTGTTTGCTATCGCCTTAGGTGTCAGCCAATTGCTCAATAAATCGATATTAAAGTCGATGTTAGGCAAAGAAATGCAAGTAGAAGACAAGATTTGGGCTCGCGTAACTTGGTATTGGGTCGTCTTCTTCGCCAGCTGTGGCCTAGTCAATATCTATGTCGCCTTTAGTTTACCATTAGAAACGTGGGTCAATTTTAAAGTGTTTGGTTTAACCGCTTTAACCTTAATTAATACTGTCCTGACCGTATTTTATCTTTATAAACACCTTCCCGAAGATCAACGCAAGGAACTCAAATAATGTGGTATATGATTTCAGCTCAAGATTTTGAGAACAGTTTAGAAAAACGTTTAGCCGCTCGCCCTGCCCATTTAGCTCGCCTGCAAGCCCTCGCCGATGAAGGTCGTTTACTGATCGCTGGCCCACATCCAGCCATTGACAGCGAAAACCCAGGTGATGCTGGCTTTAGTGGTTCACTGGTTGTCGCCGATTTTGAATCCTTAGTGGCAGCAAAACACTGGGCCGATGCCGATCCTTATATCGAAGCGGGCGTGTATAAAAGCGTGGTCGTTAAACCTTTCAAACGAGTCCTGCCCTAATGAAAATAGTGTCCTTTAACATCAATGGTCTGCGCGCGCGCTTGCATCAATTACAAGCCTTAATCGACAGCCACCAGCCCGACATTATCGGCCTGCAAGAAACCAAAGTGCACGACGAAGCGTTTCCATTAGCCGACGTCGAAGCCATGGGATATCAAGTGCATTACCACGGCGGCAAGGCCCACTATGGCGTTGCTATGTTGTCTAAAGTCGCGCCAGAAAAGCTGCAAAAAGGTTTTCCAACCGATGACGAAGATGCCCAGCGCCGCATGATTATCGGCACTTTTGCCCAAGCGAATGGTCGTCCGTTAACCGTATTCAACGGCTATTTCCCCCAGGGCGAAAGCATAGACCACCCAACAAAATATCCTGCTAAACGTAAGTTTTATCAGGACTTAATGCACTACTTGCAGACAAATCACAGCAACGATGAAGATATCGCCATCATAGGTGATATCAATATTTCGCCGACCGATTTAGACATAGGTATTGGTGAAGTCAATCGTAAGCGATGGCTGAAAACGGGTAAATGTAGCTTCCAACCGGAAGAGCGTGAGTGGTTAAAAACCTT
Source organism: Shewanella sp. 1180_01 (assembly GCF_052850535.1). Taxonomy (NCBI): domain Bacteria; kingdom Pseudomonadati; phylum Pseudomonadota; class Gammaproteobacteria; order Alteromonadales; family Shewanellaceae; genus Shewanella; species Shewanella sp. 1180_01. Next base: position 64,631 of record NZ_VXCT01000005.1, on the reverse strand, counting down.
GCAAGACTGGGGTTTAGTCGACACTTTCCGTCAATTACACCCAGAGCGCATCGAACGTTATTCTTGGTTCGATTACCGCAGCAAAGGTTTCGATGACAACCGCGGCCTGCGTATTGATGTGATTTTAGCAACACCTTCACTGGCAGCACGTTTAGTCGAATCCGATGTCGATTACGATCTTCGCGGCATAGATAAACCCTCAGACCACGCGCCCATTTGGAGCACGTTCAAAGAGGCCTAATCCGCTAGGGATTAACCATCTCATAGACATAAAAACATCGGCATATGCCGATGTTTTTGTTTGAGAGTGACTTAAGCAGAATGAGATTGGCACAAGTAAGTTAAAAATGAACAGCATACATCGCAGAAAAGTTGTGAGCTTAGCTTCAGTCACAGATTAATCGTGAGCCATGGCATTCACTCATCGACGCGGTGAATAGAAACCTAGGGTTTCTGAGCTTATGAACGAGAGCCATGGTCGTTCTCATGCATCCCTGCATTGCACGACATTCAGGCGTCCTGCCTATCAGATAGCGAACTGGCAGTTAAACAGGGACGTTGTTCAAGTCCATCCTTGGATGCAGGGCCGCCCGTCTGATGTGAAAGGATTCACAAATGTCACGATGGCATGAACGCCAAAGAGCGGCCATAGGGCGGACGGTCGTCTCGCAAATCACCAAGGCTCAACTGTTTAGCATCGGCGAAGCCTGTTTATTTTACAGAAATACATAGCAAGCTTTTGGACAGAAATGCGTTGGAAAGTAGTGTTTGGGGAGCAGTAATTTCAGTTGTTAGAAGTTTAGCGTTTACGGGTATCCACTCGCACAGGCTTGCCATGGCATTCGCTCGTCGACTCGCAGCCAGTCCATCCTTGGATGCTCGACCACCCCGTCCATGGGGCGGACGGTCGTCTCGCAAATCACCATGGCTCACCTTTCGAGCATTCGCGTAATCTGTAGATTTACAAGATATACGCAACATACTTTGGGACAAAAACGAGCTAGGGTTTTAGCTCTAATTCGTGACAATCAAATTAAAATTTCTATGGGTTAAAGTCCGGCTCACACTGGTTTGAAGCCGCGATACGGCGGATAATAGGTCGCTGTACAGCCGATTGTCAGCGCGTGATTTCCAAAGCTGCGAATGACTATATGCATCTCTTGTTAAAGGCCGATATAGATATCGCAAAAAGCACAATTAGAAATGACGCAGCGGCGAATGCAGCGAGTCCAGCGAACCAATCTGCCCAGCCGGGATAAGTTGCTTGTAACAACGGCCTTAGGACAAGGTCGGCCAGCCCTGCAGCTCCAACTATACCAAACACAGCTGTCAACCATCGGTCCATTCGGGACCGTCGCTTTTCTGCGGTATAACGTCTCTCATCTAGGTACCATCTAGCTTGCTCTTTACCTGACGCGATGAGTCCTATTGTTCCCGCAGCAGTCATCAAATACTCAAGCGCATCAGTAATCTCTCCCGCTTGGCTTGACTTGTGAATTACAGAATTGGCTTTGGCCAAAGTTTCGTACGCATACACAAGTTGTTCATCTGTTAGGGGACCTTCTGCTATGTCACATGCACGCGCAATACGAATATTGTGGTACTCGAAGTGTTCTGCTCTAGCCTGGTTCTCTAGCAGTCGAGTCCTTGTGTTGGGATTATCCCAAGTATTGTCAGATTCGCCGGATGGTCGTAACCACGTCCAGAGCAAAATTGCTCGATTACCGTGTAAGCAATAGTCGTTAAATAGACGAAGGTCTGGAGGAAGCTGCGGAGTATCATTCACTCCAGCAGAGCGGAGCAAGATACGCGATATAGACTGGCCGTATGAGTCAAATAATTGGTCCTTGGACTTAGGCTGACCTACGAATCGCATTAAGGAAATCGAAGGTCGACCTTGCCACAACTGAACACCCACTACATCGTCATTCTTTCTGTAACTTGTTGAGACTACCAGTGAAGCTACAGCATTAGCGTAGATGGATCTGCAAAGGTCGATCGTTCCCTCCCACTCCGTTTGCTCCTCCGAGCCCGCTATTTGATGAAGGATCCATGGCTCCCCATCCAAATCGAAACGTCGTCCTTCCTTAACGAGGGAATTGTCGAGTGCAGTTCTTGCGGTTCGTCGCATCTTCTTAACGAGCTTACGTGCCTTTCGGCCAAATACACGTTGCCCACCAATGGACATTTCACTCTCGTATGCATCAGGCAAAAGCAGATCACCATCTATTTTTTGAAGTGCCGCTTTTACCCAAACAGATTTAAAGTAGCGCTGGAACAAATTGACTACATCACTGATGAAATCTTCCTCGCTCAAGTCGCCCCATGTAGTATCGAGTTGAAAGCTAATACACATGAGTCCGTCAGCATGAAGCTTTAGGGATGGGTAAACTGGCAGAGTCAAGTCTTCATTTTCCAGTACTACTGGTGGTAGTGCGGCTCGCAAATACGGAGCTACTTGCCCAACCTCATCGCCTTCGATCCGGCGCTCGTGAAATGCAAGCTCCAAGCAGAAAGCTAGATCCTTGGCGGTATACTGTGGCAAAGAGTCGCTAAACTGAACCGTCCAGCTGTTCTCCCACCGACGTCCCTGTGGACGAAGCCATTCGACCTGAACCTCGCCATATTCATCAAGATATATGGCCTTCAAATCCGAAAAACAAACAGTCCTTACTATGCCCGCCTCGAGAAGTGCCTTAGCCGTTTTAAGAAGATCTACTTTGGTGACATTAAGGCCAATTGCGTAATTATAGAAGCAGTTCACTTGCTGTATCCGCATGTTTCCCGGTTCGGTCTTCATAGATAGCACTCCAAACTGTGAATTGTAAGGCTACTTACATAGCCGAGGAGCTGTGCGATAACGCTAAAAACAGAGGCGTATTTATACGTCCGCCCAATTTTGCTTGTGTACGTTTTGCATGGACGATGAAAATACTCTGTGGGAAGCTTAACGTTTAATAACATACTGTTATTAAACGTTAACTACTAGCGAATGGCAAGGGGATATCAGTGAGAGTTGCTTTAGAGGAAACCGCAAGCAAAATTGCGATTTGATGAACAAGAACATGATATGAGGCAGTAACATTACTAAAATTTGGTCAACATTCTGATATTGAACTTAGCCATGTCACGCAGTTAACTCGTTATGGGGCAATAGCTTTTTTAGCTGAACTAACTGCTAGAGGGTTGGGGAGGATTGGCATTGTTGCACCTGTGACCTTCTAAAACAGGATGTTTTAGTTGAGCCCTCAGGGACGAGTTTATGGCGAGTCACAGGGGAAACAATGACAATGAATGCTACACAACTGACGATATAATTATCTTGCTTTGGGGCAATATCTTTTTAGCTAAACGAACAGCGAAAGGGTTAGTTAAGATTGGCATTGTTGCACCAGTGCCCCTCTAAAATAGGGACATTTAAGTAATACAAGGAGGTCGTAATATTGGGGAAATAGTGACAATTAATGCTAAGCAACTCAGTTATCTGCTTTGAGGTATTTCGAGATTGAAATGACGGAAATCTAAGATTTCCGCCATTTTCAGATGATACGCGAATACTTAACATGAGACTCAGTATCGGGCGTTATTACTCTCCTACCCACGCTGAAAACTGGCAATGCCGACGACTCACATTAAAGGTGAAACTAGCTAGTGCGGTACTGCTTTAAAATGCCATCTAACTCGACCGAAGCATGGTGCAGATCATTGGCTAAGGTCACACTGCGCTGGGCCGTTTGTTTGATGGTTTCCGACTGATGGCGGATTTCATTCAATTGTCCGGCAATGTCGCGCGCGGCGACACTCTGCTCTTCCGCCGAGGCGGCAATTTGGCTGCTCATATCAAATACCGCATTCACCGATTGCGCTATACCTTGAACATCGTCACCGACGGCGATGATCGCGCTGCGGCCTTCATCGGCCTGATCGACTATCTCCATGGTAATGCTAGATAAACGACTCGTGCCAGACTGTAAGCCTTCAATCATAGACTGAATTTCTACCGTGGCCTGTTGAGTTCGACCCGCTAAGGTACGCACTTCATCGGCGACCACGGCAAAACCACGCCCCTGCTCACCGGCACGGGCCGCTTCAATGGCCGCATTTAAGGCTAACAAGTTGGTTTGCTGCGAAATACTGTTAATCGTCGTAACCACGGCATCGATGCTCGCCGCATCCTTAGACAGTTGTTCAACCGATGAAAACGCTGCGCCAATCTTAGTTGAAAGTAAGCCAATACTTTCAACTGTCTGGCTAATGCGCCCACGACTGGCCGACATTTGGGTTGAGTTTTCTTTAGTCTGCAGCGAAGTATTGCTCGCGTTGATAGAAACTTCTTCAATCGCTGAAGTCATTTGCGCCATCGCCACGGCAACGGAATCGAGGAATTGATGTTGGAAACCAATCAGCTCATCACTGGTGGCCGCCTGTTGATTAAATTCATCGGATGCTAACGACAAGGTTTGTGCATTTTTACCAATGGCTGACACCATTTCACTCATGTTATCGGCGCAGCGGTCAATTTCGCGGGCAATCAAACTGAAATCGTCAGTGCCAAAGAAGTTTAATCTAAAGCTCAAATCACCGTCGGCTAAGCGTTTGATGGCTAAGTACATGTCCCACAAGCCACCGCCGAGTGAGGTTGAAATCCAGTAGCTCAGTTGGAATAAGGGCAACAAGCCAACTAATGCTAACCAGAACATAAAGTTAGCATCGCTGCGCGCATCAGCTTCCCACTCATGAACATTCTGCGTCAGTTGTAAGGCTTGCATGCCTGACACGCTGGCGCTGGCCGTCACTTTATCCCCTTGACGCTGCGCTTCACTTTGCCTTGAAGTCACAGTTAAACCGTATTGACTGGCAAATTGTGACAGAGCATCAGCCTCTAGCTTTTGCGCCGTGGCAACTTGCGCTAAGGTATCGACGCTCGCTTGAACGCGGGCAATAGAAGCTTGCTCGACATTTCGGTGCGCATGTTGATAGTTGACGAGTGCCACGGCAGCCGTGATCAACGCCACCATAGAACACACTACCCAAAACTTTCCGTTGAGACTGAACTTGATCAATATGGCATCAATGGTGCGAAACTGGATTTGTTTCATCTTGATAATTCCTAAGAACAAAATGCTATTTGGCACTAAATCAGCATTATAGCCCAGATCGCTTCGACAGCTATGTCAGTAATAAGATCTGAGCAGGTATTATGCTAATCCGCGCTAGCCACTTGACTACGCGTGGCGGCAGACCACTTTTGTGTCAAGCTAACCAACTGCCCCGTTAACAGGCTCATGCTAAAACCTAATAAGCCACCAATGATCAACGACGGCACGACATTGGCCACATCACCCGCCATGGCAAAGGTAGTGCAACAGCCAATAAATGCGCCGGGAATAAAGCTAAGCTTTTGATAACTTGCCTGTAAACACATAGCCGATGTGGCTATGCCGGTAAAAATATACCCAAATACGGGCGAAATAAAAAAGCTGCTACCCGAGATAATGAGCCACGCCCAAAATACACCGGACAGATTAGTGCACCACGCCATCATCACGCCTTGAAAACCAGCCTTAGGCTGAGCAAAAAAAGTGCTGCAACCTAAAAAGCCAATCCAAGTGACCAGATGAAAGGCATCTGCGACACCACACCAAATAGCCGCCAATAGGCCGGCTGAAATAGCGACTTGCCAACGATTCTCCATGGATGACCCCTTTATAATTCTATTCACGGAAGTTTATCTGTTGGTTAAATTACCTCTATTTTGGTAACAAAAACCTGATCTATTGCTAATTTTCGGCATTAATGCCCGTAAAATCGCTAACAAGCAAATTTTTTGTGGTAAAAAAACGAAAAAAGCGCTTGTTAGGCGCTTTTTTGTTCAAATGGCGTTCAGTTAACTCTCTTGCCGACACTTACACTCGCAATAGTTTACTCACGGGAAGATCGCGGATCCTCTGCCCCGTCGCCGCAAAAATTGCATTGGTTAAACTTGGGGCAACGGGTGGTACACCCGGCTCACCCACGCCTGCAGGCGCAGCATCGGACTCAATAATGATGATCTCAATATCGGGTGTTTGGGGGATCCGCAGCAAAGGATAATCGTGGAAATTCGATTGCTGCACTTTGCCCTCTTTGTAAGTGATTTCCCCCATCAAGGCTAAACTCAGGCCAAATACAATCGCGCCTTCAGTTTGGGCTTTTACCCTATCTGGATTGACTATCGTGCCCGCATCGATAGCAGCGATGGCATTCAGCACTTTAAGCTGTTTATCCTCACTCACTTCCACCAGCATGGCCACGGCGACATAACTGACAAAACTGCGGTGTACGGCAAACCCCCAGCCCTGATTTTTACCCGCTTTTGGCGCCATAGCTTGGGCTTTTTCGACCGCGTCAATTACCCCAAAATAGCGGCTCACGTCCACGGGGTGACGATTGAGGTCTTCGCCATAGTTGCCGTATTTAAACTGTTGGTCGGTAAAGGTCTCACGCCTTGCTTCACCTAACAGGCTGCGCCACATTGCAGGGCAAGAAACCTGAGAACGATGAGCCATTTCATCGACAAAACTGCCGACACTAAAACCGTGCTGAATGTTACACACAGAGCGCATCCAACCAATACGGCTATGCGCCTGCGCTTTTACCGCTTCGTATCTTAAATTCGGCAAAGCAAAGGGTACATCCACAAAGCCTAAATCCAACTCACCACCAGAAGGATATTCCACCCCTTCAGCAAAGGTTGAACTGATCGATGGGAATCCCGTACGGGCTAAAAGCGCGGTCGGTTTGTTATTGGCATCGAACAGCGCCTGATAGGACTGGGCGCTGATAGCATGGTAGTAACCGTTTTGGATCTCATCCTCGCGGCTCCAACTCACTTTAATTGGACGCTTGAATTGCTTCGATAACAGCGCGGCTTCAACGCTAAAATCAGGTTTAGATTTACGCCCAAAACCACCACCCAATAGGGTAACATTCACTTTAATCGTATCTTCTTCCATACCCAGCGCAGCGGCCACATTTTGCTGTGTGCTTTGCGGCGTTTGGGTCGATGCCCAGATTTCACAGCCCTTTTCAGTCACATGGGCGGTGGCAACGGGCGGCTCGATAGAAGAATGAATTAAATAAGGTACGGTATAAACCGCCTTTAACGTATTCGCCTCGGGCCAGTTTTTGATTTCATCACCAGCTTGGCGCACAACGTTACCGCTTTGCTGTACCCGCTCGACAAGCTCCTTTAAATAAAGACTTGAATCATGCTGACTGTTGTCGGCCTGAGTCCAAGTGACTTTTAAGGCTTTGCGGCCTTCGAGGGCACTCCAAGTGTTTGTGGCGATAACAGCAACGCCGCCCAAAGCCTGAAACGCGGGTGCGCCCTTAGCGGCGGGCAAACGATACACATCTAATACACCGGCCACCTTGCGCGCCGCAGTATCGTCCAAGCTTGCCACATCGCTCCCAAGCACGGGCGGGCGCATGATGCTGGCGTAGAGCATACCGTCGAGTTTGATATCGTAACCATAAATCGCGCTGCCGCTTAACATGGTATCCATATCAACGATTTGGCGTGATGCGCCAATCTGCTTGAAATCTTTAACCTCTTTAAAGGTTAACGACTCAACGGCGGGGACTGGCTGCTTTGATGCGGCTAACGCTAACTCGCCGAACTTGGCCGAGCGGCCAGATTTAGCATGCAACACTTTATGGTCGGCGGTATGCACCTCGCTCACGGGGACTTTCCAGCGCGCAGCGGCTGCTTGCTCTAGCATGGTTCTTGCCATCGCCCCCATCTGACGCATGCGGTCGTAATTTTCGCGAATACTGCGGCTACCGTCAGTGTTTTGGCTGGCATAACGTTTATCGGCTAAGCCTTGAATGGGGACGATTTTATCCCAATCCGCTTCTAACTCTTCGGCTAAGACTTGCAGAATGCCGGTTCTGATCCCTTGTCCCATCTCGGAGCGATGGCAAGTGAGGTACACTTTATCGTCTTCACCAATGGCAATAAACAGATTCAGCCGCGCTTCTTTATCCTGCGCCAGCGCCATGGGGCTCCAAGTTAGTCCACTCGCCCCTAATGCTAATCCGCCACCCACTGCGCCAAACAGTTTTAACACATCGCGGCGGCTGATATTTTCTACGGCAGTAAAAGTACTCATATTAGCCCTCCTGTTTGGCATAGTTTTGCAGTGCTGCTTTAATCCGCGGGTATGTGCCGCAGCGGCAGATATTGCCTGACATGGCAGAGTTGATTTGTTCTTCAGAAGGTTTCGGATGCTGCGCAACTAACGCCGCAGCCGACATCAATTGTCCCGCCTGACAATAGCCGCACTGGGGCACGTTATGTTCGGCCCATGCATTTTTAAGCTTTTGATTATCCAGCCCTTCAATTGTTGTCAGTCGTTTTCCCTGTGCCTGCCCCAAACTGGTTAAGCAAGCGCGTACGGGTTGGCCGTCTAAATGCACAGTGCAAGCACCGCATAGTCCTGCACCGCAGCCATATTTAGTGCCCGTGAGCCCTAGAATATCCCGTAGTGCCCACAGGATTGGCATTTTAGGATCGGCATCTAAGGTAAATGATTTACCGTTGATGGTCAGTGTCTGAGCGGAAAATGTCTGGGTGGAAGCGGCGGCATTCGCTTCCTTGACGACTGCTTTGGTTGATAAAACTTCTGCCATAACTCACTCCTTAAGTGCCAACCACGACGCAAGATCGGCTTGGGTATCAATATCAATTGCGGCGCGGGGTAGTGTTATAGCGACTAACGCTCCCTGCTGTGCTTGTTGTTTTAAAATAGATTTCGCCCCGCGATCACCACTCAAGTGGGTGAACAAAGGCAATGTAGAGGCATTAAAAATAGCAGGTACACCTAAATCATCCAAATAATCGGCGGCAACGTCTTTACCCGTTTCATGCCATGTTAAAATCAGTTGGCGATAATCATCGGCGCTCAGAGCCACTTGGTCAGCGAGTGTCAGCAGCATGGCATCAAAGCCTTGCTCCTTGGCATAACTTGCCGCCAAACTCACAGAGGAGGCCAAACCCGTGTGCCACTGCGGATTAATCAAAATATCAAAGGAGTGGCGGGAGTTAAGTTCAGCCAATAACGGTTGCAATACGTGCTGGTGAGCACCGAGTATGACTAACAAAGGCAAATGCTGGGGCGAATGTGTGTCTTGGCGCTCCAAATATAAATCTTGGCAATGAAGCTGTTGTAAAAGCTCAACATGGGTGCAAATAATGGCTTGTTCGCGAGTTTCTGTAGCGCTAAGTGATGGTATAAGCTGCGCTAACTTAACCCCCTCAAAGCGCTTACTTTCACCCGCCGCAAGTACCACGATCAACAGCCGCTTGGATGAACGTGGCGTTTGCTCTGCCAACGTTAGCGCTGCAGACTTTGGCACTGGCAGCAATGTCATCAACGCATTATCTCATCGAGATGTTTTAAGGTCGCACCATGGAGTACGCCGTGGCATTGGGCCAAAATACTTAACGCCACTGCGCTCGGTAACTCGCCGCCAAGGGCAAGCCCAGCGGGGGCAGAAAACACCCCAGAAAAAGATTCAGTACTCAGCCCTGCCATCCCAAGCACTTTATCCCGTCTATGGGCAGGGCCAAGCAAGGCGACATAGGCGAGTGGGTGGGCTTGAATGACCTTCAATGCCGCAGCATCTAAGCCCAAGTTATGATTCATCACTACGGCGCAATCCAATTGGGCGATATGATTCGCGGTTAATTCCCCTGCGGTAAGTTTCACGATATGGGCATGGGGGAAATCCGCCGCTCTGGCATAGGCGGTACGACCATCAAAAACTGTCACTTGCCAGCCTAATGTATCGGCCATGGCGGCAATGGGCTTAGCGTCGATACCACCGCCAAAAATCCCAAGGTGGAATCTCGGTCTCAGCGGAATAATCAGCGATTCTCCCGCCTCTTGGGTGAAGACGCCTGTGCGGACAAAATCGCTGGCGGGGAACGGTGTCAACGCTTCGGGGTAGAAAGCGGCTTGATATTGGCGCGCATCCGTCCCCGCTTTGACTAATGGCAATTGATAAAAACCCGACCGACCGTGGCGAAATGCCTGTACTAGCTCAATCAAACCAAGATCATGATTCTCTTTTAAGAGTGGGATCAACATGATATCTACTATGCCGCCACAGCCGAGTCGATAGCTGGCATCGGACTCATCACTCGCGTCATAGGTCACGCACGTGACTTGCTTTGTCTGCATGGCCTTTTGGGCATGGCGGCGGAGATCGGCTTCTAAACAGCCGCCACTTAACATACCCACGCCTTGACCAAACTCATGAAACAACATCATGGCGCCAGGTTTGCGATAGGCCGAGCCTTGAATTTGGGTGATCACCGCAAGCACCCAAGCGTCATCCGCCAGCGGTAACCAATGCTCTAGTAAATCTTCGATTTGGTGATCCATCCGCAAGGACTCCATTGAGTTAGGGATATTTGAAAAGACTTAATGCACTTTTTACTGTCGACACTATCGAAACAAATAACCGTCGAAACTAAAAACGCTCAAAACTAAAAAATCGCTGGTTAAGATCGCTGATGAATATCACAGCTATCAACGTCTATTTTGTTATCAAGGTTTGATGCGAGTTTCATTTGTCGATAAAAAAGCATCGCCAAACGCTCGGCATTAAACACTTGGGCAACCACGTTAGCAAAGGCGTGTGTGTATTGAAAGGAGTAATAGATGTCAAAAAGTGTCGAAGCAGAAAATATGTTCAGGAGAGGATTCGAAGAGGAAGGATTGACGTCCATGTCTTGAGTGGCCTTCGTTCGTAAATCAACCACATCTAATCTAAAACTGATATTCCCCCGCCTTAGTGCGCAGTATCTGAGATTGATTATCTAGGCTAATAGAGGTCGATTCTATCTGTTCGATAATTTGTGATACTTCACGGGAATTATCGCGGATCACCATCATACTCGAAGCGATTTCTTTAGAAACCAAGGACTGTTCCTCAGTTGAAGCGGCAACCTGAGTATTGATCCCATGAATCGCTTCCGTACTGTGACGAATATCCTCAAATACAGCCACGATACGTTGCAGCTCTACTCCCGCCTTTTGCATAAGCGTCGCCGCTTGAGTCACAGATGTACCCACTTGATTTGTACGACTCTGAAGGCTTGCGACAATATCATCGATTTCCTTAGTGGAATCTTGGGTTCGCTGGGCTAATGATCGAACCTCATCGGCCACCACAGCGAAACCTCGCCCTTGCTCACCGGCCCTTGCGGCTTCAATCGCGGCATTCAGTGCCAGCAAATTAGTCTGCTCTGCAATCGCCTTAATCACACTCAACACATTACTAACTTGGGTGCTTTCGTTCACTAAATGCGACATAGAGTCTTGAGTATTGGTAAACTCAGTTTCCAATACCGACATGGCTTTCAACGCTTCCGATACCGTCTGTTTACCCACAGTGACATGCGCTTCATTTTCAGCGGCGCGACTTTCAGCGTTCGACGTGCTCTCACTCACATGCACTAACGTCGTGGTCATTTCTTCCATCGCACTGGCGCTGGCATCCAGTTCTCTCGCCACCCGATTTGAGCTTTCACGCGAAACTTGAATAGATGCCTTGGTTTGCTTCGCTAAATCAGCGACCTCTTTTGCAATACCATCCGTTGTCGATAAGGAACTGGCAAGGGAAGAGATAAACAAGTTGATTTGATTAACGATTTCGCCAATCTCTCCCTGAGTGGTGACAGAAATCCGCCGCGCAAGGTTTTTAGAGCGCTGAATGTCGAGCAACTCACTACAGGTCTGCACTAATGGAGTCACAATCCGGCTCTTAACGATAATGAATCCACCAACGGCCGCTAAAATCACGATAAATAACACGAACTGAGACCAGTTTAATGCCGCATGTAAGGAGTCGAGACGACCATTAACTTCTCCATCGGTACGTTTATCCAACGCCGTAAAGAACTCATCAATCGGCTGCATGATCTTGGCTTTTTCTCTATGGTATTGGTCGCTATGCAATAACTCCCTCGCCATGGTTAAGTTAGGCTCGCCTTTTATCGTGTAGGTTTGGGTGTTGGGGTCCATAAAGATACCTTTGACGGCATTCATGGCTTTCACTTCGAGGGCGACTAACGCATCTGAGTTTTTTTGGGCTTGTTCGAGGTAACGAAATTCTTCATCGGAAAAACCGAGGGACTTCATTTGCTCTTTTATAGCAATTCTCGCGCCGTCTGGCTTTGGCTTATCGCCATAACTCAGCACCAAATCCCAATAAATCTGATGATATTTTTCGGGTCTGGGTTTATCACCATTACGGATAGCCAAAATATCCATATACATTTTTTCGTATTTTTCATCACCTGTGACGGCGTAGGTACGGGCGAGACGTGTTAAGTCATCGGAACCTTGCCTTAATTCATCGGCAAGTTGATAGGACTGATATCGGATGCTGGCGGCATCATTAAAGAGATCGATTTTAGACTTCACATTGAAGCTCAGTGCCGCAGAAATCACGGCACTCGCGACTATGGTCGAAAATACCACACTCATCATGGTTTTTGTTTTCATACTTACCCCAATAGACGGAAGAACAGCTTTAAGTCTAGAAGGAAAATCAGAAAACATCGGTAAAAGTGGGACAATCAACGGAAATAATCATTTGATTTGCGAGTGATTATCGCTCACAAATCAAACAGTTCTTAATGACGTGACACTTAGAGTAAAAGTTGGTCCGCGACAAAGGGATTATGCTCGCGCTCTTCACCAAAGGTTGATATAGGACCATGCCCCGGAATAAATTCGACTTCGACGCCTAAGGGCCACAGTTTTTCGGTGATCGAGTGAATTAAATCCTGATGATTTGATTGAGGAAAGTCGGTGCGGCCGATTGAACTTCTAAACAAAATATCCCCCACCCACGCCAATTTAGATTGGGCAGAGAAAAGGGCAATGTGTCCCGGCGTATGCCCAGGGCAATGCAGCACAGACAAACTTTGTTCACCCACTTGCACGTTATCGCCGTCCTGCAGGTATTGATCCGGTTCAAAGGCATCGCAATGGGGAAAACCGAAGTTTTGGCTTTGCTTAGGTAAGTTTTCAATCCAGAATTTATCGGCGATATGCGGCCCAATAATCGGCACATTGGTGGCTTGCGCTAAGGCTTTTGCCCCACCAACATGATCGATATGCCCATGGGTAAGAATAATTTTGTCGAGGACGAGTCCAAGTTTCGTCACTTCGTTTTGGATCCTGTCAATGTTTCCACCAGGATCCACGACCGCAGCTCGCTTGGTTTTTTCACACCAGATCAGGCTGCAATTTTGCTGAAAAGGTGTCACTGGAATAATCTGATACTTCATAGCTTCAATCTCGTGTTATCCATAAGCGATAGATTACGCTAAGAAACTCATCATGGCTCAAATTTAAAATGGAAAAATTGATCTTCACCAAAAGCTAATTAAATAATCCTAGCCTACTGCATAAACTATTTGGTCTATACCCAAGGTAGTTGAAGATACTAGTTTCAACTAGCCTAGGTTGCTGCATCTTCAGGTTATTTGGGTATACAATCTGCCAATCACAATAACATGATCCTCTGCCATTAAGGTTGTTTGATGAAACCCGATATTATTCTCGCCGGAGTGCTGGCGAAGAAACATACTTTTACCTTGCCCCTCAACTATCAAAATCCGATTGCAGAGCAAATCCAAGTGTTTGCCAGAGAACTCTGTAGCCCAGAAAACAAAGATAAAAAGCTACCTTATATCGTGTTTTTCCAAGGCGGCCCGGGATTTGCGGCCATGCGCCCCGCCAGCAACAGCGGCTGGATCCGCCGCGCATTAAAAGAATATCGGGTATTATTACTCGATCAACGCGGCACAGGCTTATCAACACCTATTAATTACCAAAGCCTGCAACACTTAGAGCCCGCAGCTCAAGCTGAGTATCTAAGCCATTTCAGGGCTGACAATATCATTCGTGATGCAGAGACGATTCGTGCCCAGCTTTGCCCCGCCGATAAATGGGCAATTCTTGGCCAAAGTTTTGGGGGATTTTGCGTATTACATTATTTAAGCGCCGCCCCTCAAGGTGTCAGCGAAGCCTATATCACCGGCGGCATACCGTCATTAACCCGCAGTGCCGATGATGTCTATCTTGCAACTTATCAACGCGTGCTGGCGAAGAATAAACAATTTTTCCAACGCTTCCACGATGCCCAACATTTAGTTACTCGCTTAGCAAAACACTTGCTTGAAAATGAAGTGTATTTAGCAACGGGAGAACGCCTCACGGTTGAAATGTTGCAGCTGCTGGGTATTAATATCGGAATGGAGCAAGGGCCTGAATCGGTTTACTATTTACTTGAGCAAGCCTTAATCAACACGGCTTCTGGGACAGTCGTGAACCCGTTATTTTTAAATCATTTCGGTCAAATTCTCGATTACAACACTAACCCGATTTTTGCCCTGCTGCATGAGGCGATCTACTGCCAACACTCGGCTTCACAATGGGCGGCGCACAGAGTGAGACAACAATTCCCCGCCTTTAACTATCAGCAAGGTAAGCCGTTTTTATTCACCGGCGAGATGATTTACCCTTGGATGTTTGACCAATTCAGTCACTTAGTTCCGCTTAAAGCCGCGGCAGAAATCCTTGCCCATAAATCAGATTGGCCTGCACTATATAATCTTGAACAACTGGCGCAAAACCGCGTTCCCGTTGCCGCAGCCATTTACAGTGAAGATATGTTTGTCGAGATGCAATACAGCCTAGAAACTGCGCAACAGGTCGGCAGGCTAAAGTATTGGTTAACGTCAGAATATGAACACAACGGCATTCGCATGGATGGTGAGCACATACTGGATAAGCTCATCAGCTTAAACCGAGGCGACACCTTAAGATAAAGGTTAATTTTAAGGGCTAATTAAGTTAACGCTGATATTATAAACCTGCTCCTCATCTATTGAGTGATTTTGGCAAGTTTCAACGACCTATTTCCGTATGAGTAAACCGTTTTGGTTTACTCTTTTTTTTGCAAAAAATTTAAGGCTATTTCGGAAACTCGTATCCATCAAACCTCAGCAGCCACTTTGCGTGTTCGACTCCGAGTCCCTGAACTCGCACTCGACTTTTTTACACTGCTACTTATCTTTGTACTTGTTTTAGCGGTACTTGCCGTGCCAGTGCGTTTTGTCGAGCTAGAGGCTTTGCGGTAAGGCAACTTGCGATAACCGGATTTATTCCCAGCCGTTTTGCGATAACCTTGGCCTTTTAAACCATTAAGCGCGGTAGGCAGTTGTGCTCCTGCGTTTTGAATAAGCGTGGATAAAGTGCCGAGCAACGGTTGCATAAAGGCTTGATAGGAGGCTTCTTTATGACAAATACCGTTCAAGCTGGCTTCCCACAGGGCGGTCATGTCAGGCGTTGTTGCACTCGCGGGTAAGCTGTTAATTAACCCCTTACCCACATCCGTCGAAACGATGGATTTACCTAAACGTTGTAAAAAACCGCGTTTAAACAGTAGTTCAATAATGCCTGCACGGGTGGCTTCAGTACCTAAGCCATCAGTTTCTTTGAGAATTTTACGTATATCAGGGTCGGTTACGTAACGGCTAATCCCCGTCATAGCACTGAGTAAAGTGGCATCGGTAAAGGCCTTTGGCGGCTGAGTATTTTTCTCCAGTAACTCACCTCGAGTACAATGCAAAGCCTGCCCTAGTTTCAGAGGCGGTAATTGGCCGATAAACTCGTCATTCTCCTCATCATCCTTACCCGCGCTTTCTTCCGTCGACTTGTTGCCACTCGCCTTACTACCATTTGGCTCTTGGCGGGCAAAGAGCTGCTTCCAGCCAAGAGATTTATCCTGACGCGCCTTGGTATTAAATAAGCCGCCCTCAATTGTCACTTGTACTGTGGTTTCACTGTAACAATAGGCCGGATAAAACTGGGCTAAGTACTGGCGGGCCACATGAAGATATAACTGCCTCTCACGCTGACTCAAACTGGATAAGTTAGCCGTCTTCTCGGTTGGAACAATGGCGTGGTGGGCATCCACTTTTTTATCATCCCATGCCTTGGATTTAAGCCGTGGATCGGGGGCATCGGCGCCTTGCAGTAACTCAGCGGCACCGCTACGAATCGCCTTAAGAACCGACGGCGCTAGGCTATGTTGCTCGACGGGTAAATAACGGCTGTCAGAGCGGGGATAAGTAATGAGTTTATGGCGCTCATACAAACTCTGGCAGGTATCGAGCACATCCTTAGCACTCATGCCAAACCGTTTTGCCGCATCAATTTGCAACGCGGATAAGCTGTAGGGCAAAGGCGGATTCTGTTTCTTGTCCTTAGCCACTAATTGAGTGACTAAGGCGGGTTTATCACTGATGCGACTCACCACATTTTGCGCTAATCCTCTGGCTAATACTCGCCCTTCTTCGTCCATATACGGCTGACAAGCTTCGCTGGGTTGCCACTTAGCACTGAAGGTTTTCTGCTTTTCGGTCGCCAAATGCGCTAGCACTTCATAGAAAGGTTTAGATTGAAAATTGGCAATCTCTTCATCACGGCGCACCACTAGCCCGAGCAAAGGCGTTTGCACTCGCCCGACGGACAATACGCCTTGATAACCAACCTTTTTACCTTGGATGGTATAAGCGCGGGTCATATTCATGCCGTAGAGCCAATCGGCGCGGCTACGGGCTAAGGCCGATGTGGACAAAGGAATAAACTCGCGATTACTGCGCAGCTGCGTTAGCGCCCGTTTTACGGCTTGTGGGTTTAAGTCGCTGATCAGTAAACGCTGAGTTTGATGTAACTTATCACCCGTCACGCCAAGATAGGCAATCACTTCATCCACGAGTAACTGCCCTTCACGGTCGGGATCGCCCGCATTAACTAGCATGTTGGCTTGTTTGACTAATCGTTTTAGCACTGTGAGTTGGCTACGGGTTGCGGCCTTAGGTTTTAGTTGCCACTTGTCCGGTACTATTGGCAAGTGCTCGAATTTCCAAGACTTAAATTCAGGATTATAGGCATCAGGTTCTGCTTGTTCGAGCAAGTGACCTACGCACCAAGACACACAATCGCCATTGGCGGCTTCGATAAATCCATCGCCTTTTTTATGGGGTTTAGGCAATACATCGGCAATGGCCCGCCCTAGGCTAGGTTTTTCAGCGATATAGAGGATCATACAAACACCAAGCACTGGATATAATTACAGTATAATTTAGCCCAAACGCCCGTTGAGTGCAAATTTCTGTGACAAACCGAGCTTAAATACCAAAGCTCAAGTGTAAATTCAATTGCGAATAGTTCTCAACAACCACTAGAATGCACTAAATTTTAGAGGAGTGGCTATGAGACAGTTTGCAATAAATGCGCGGCAGGCGATGACAATCAGTCCAGCATTAATATTAAGATTCAATCAGTTACTGCTATTTCATAGCCTGATGTTACTCGCGATAAGTATGCTCACCAGCACTTGGCTGGGACAAATGAAAATCATCGACATGCCTTTAGCTTGGGGATTCATGTTAGTGATACCCATTGCGGTGAGTTTATCGCTACTGCTAAAACATCAAGTCACCCGCCATAGCTTAAGCAGCTTATTCGGGGTGTGGATGCTGCTGTGGATCTGGGGATGAGCCAACTAACCTATGGCTGAAAAGATCAGTAGCCTCGCTGCTCCAACAATGGATTGAGTTCGCGGATGTCGAGAACAAACACTCATAGAAGTTCCCCCTCGCCCAATCGCGATACCTTTCCCAAGTGGCGGTTAACAATTAATAAAAAATCCATAAAAAAAAGCCAGTGACGTTATCACTGGCTTTTTATCAGCCTAACGTTTCACCTTATGGGTGACAAACGTTATGCAGCTCTAAATTAGTACCGATATCTTTATTGCGATCCGCTTTAGCATCGTCATTACGCAGTTGCGTCAAGTGATCTAAATACGCTTGATCTACATCGTTAGTGATGTAATGACCATCGAAAACAGAGGTTTCGAAACGCTTAATCGCTGGATTCTCCATTCTTACCGCTTCAATTAAATCGGGTAAGTCTTGGAAAATAATGCCATCAGCACCAATTAACTTGGCGATTTCATCGGCATCACGACCGTGTGCAATAAGCTCATTCGACGTTGGCATATCAATACCGTACACGTTCGGGAAACGAATTTCCGGTGCGGCAGAGGCAAAGTACACTTTCTTAGCACCTGCTTCACGGGCCATTTCGATGATTTGCTCTGAGGTCGTACCGCGAACGATAGAGTCGTCCACCAACAGGACATTTTTGCCTTTGAATTCAGTGTTAATCGCATTCAACTTGCGACGCACTGACTTCTTACGCTCCTGTTGACCAGGCATGATGAAGGTACGGCCAATATAACGGTTTTTCACAAAACCTTGGCGGTACGGTAAGTCCATGCAACGGGCAATCTCCAGCGCGATATCGCAAGAGGTTTCAGGAATAGGAATAACCACGTCGATATCGTGATCATACCATTCTTTCTTAATCTTCTCGCCAAGCTTAGCGCCCATGTTTACGCGACTGGCATAAACAGACACTTTATCGATAGTCGAATCTGGACGGGCAAAATAAACGAATTCGAAGATACAAGGGGCATAGCTAGGTTCTGCTGCACATTGACGGGTATACAGCTGACCATCAATTGACACGTAAATCGCTTCACCTGGCGCCACATCACGCATCACTTCAAAACCGACGGCATCGAGTGCCACGCTTTCAGAAGCGACCATATATTCAGTACCCGTTGGCGTTTCGTGCTTACCTAACACCAGAGGACGAATACCAAATGGGTCACGGAACGCGACTAGGCCTTGACCGATAATCATAGCCACAACCGCATAGGCACCACGAGCTTGCTGGTGTACGTTAGCAACCGCATCGAACACTTCTTCCGACGTCAGGGTCAAACTCGTAGTTTTTTGCAGTTCGTCGGCCAACAGGTTGAGCAACACTTCAGAATCTGAAGTGGTGTTCACATGGCGACGTTTTTTGATCAGCCCTTCGGCTAATTCGACTGTATTGGTTAAGTTGCCGTTGTGGGCTAAAGAGATCCCAAATGGCGAGTTAACATAGAAAGGCTGCGCTTCAGATGCGCTTGAACTGCCCGCAGTTGGATAACGCACATGGCCAATACCTGCATTACCTTGTAGGCGTTGCATGTGTTTGACTTCAAAAACGTCTTTGACCAGACCATTGGCTTTACGCAGTCTGAAAGCACCACGATCAATGGTCACAATACCTGCCGCATCCTGACCTCTGTGCTGCAACACTGTCAGTGCATCATAAATGGTCTGATTAACCGATGATTGGCCAACTATTCCGACGATACCACACATGGGTAAGCTTCCTCATTGTAAGATGTTCTATGCCCTTTCATGTTGAAATATAAGCAAATGATAAAGTAAACCTCTAGCCTTTCGGCTTAAGTGCTACCTTATCGGTCGCCAAGGTATCCCGTCACTGACCTGTTAATCGCAATCGCACGCCTAAACTTGCCATTGCGCTCACAGTTACCCTGTTTTTAGGCATAAGCCCTTGAACAGGAGTGACGTACATACCTAAGCGATTGCTACTTTCCATCACTTAGGATTAATTAATTTTCTTTCTTATAGTTTGGGTACAAAGCTGGAGGTGTTTTCCAAATAGTCAAAAAACCATTGAATGACAACGCCAAATTCGGGCACTAGCACAGAGTCCTTCCACCATTGGGTGTTGGGCGAGCCTGTGAAAGCATCCATAAAAAACAGCAAGGCGCTAACAATTAGCGCGCCTCGAATAGCACCGAAACACAGGCCCAAGAGCCTATCAGTGCCAGATAATCCAGTTTTGACAACAAGTTGTCCGAGAATATAGTTAACTAAGGCGCCGAGTACCAAAGTGGTAATAAAGAGGATGGCAATAGAAACGCCATTACGCAGCATCTCATCGTTCATTTGAGTTAAGTGAACGGCAAGATCTTGGTAAAATTGGCTGGCAACAAAGAAAGCCGCGAACCATACCACTAAGGACATGGCTTCTTTGGCGAATCCGCGGATTAGACTGATGAGAGTCGATAATCCGATGACGAATATGATAGCGTAATCAATCCAAACCATTGAGATGGCTTTCCGACATGGGCTTTAAGACGGCGCGATTCTACCAGAGACTGAAACGATTCTCACCCCTAGAGAGGTAAATAAATCATTTTCAGTCGCTGATCTTATATCACCATTAAGATTCTAAGGGATTAAAAGGAACAATCCAGCCCTTAAGACGCGTGAGGTTTTCCACCTCAACTTGTATTTTCTTCAGCTTTGCCTCAGACACATCTGGCCCGACAAACACTTTGGTTAATACGCCATCTTTAGGATTTTCAGGGATAGTGTACGCTTTAAAACCGCTCTTACGTAGCTGTGCAATCAAGGCTTTAACATTGGTTGCATTGTTAAAACTGCCAAGCTGCAAGGTAAAGCCACTTTTTAAGCTGTCACGGCTCGCAGCACTGGCTTTAGGCGTTTCTGCTTTGGGCTTTTCAGTCTTAGCGACGGTTGGCGCTTTAGTCTCAGCTTTTTTAGCGGGCTCCGTTTTTACCGTCGCCTTAGGTGGCTCTTTTTTAGGTTCTGGTTTCGCTTCAGGCTTTTTAACTTCTGCTTGCTTAACCTCTGGCTTTTTCACCTCGGGTTTAACGTCCGCCTTAACGTCTTGCTTAGCGATGGCAGCTGACTTGTCACTGTCTGCATTATTGCCTGTCTCAGCTAAGGCAACATCAGCCCCACTTAGCGCGGCAGCATCTTCGGCCGACAAGACTTCAAACATATCATCGTCGGCTTTTTGCTGCTCAATCACAGTCGGACGCAAAGGAATTTCGGAAAACTGCTCTTCTTGGCGATCTTTTTTGCCATCCAAAATATCCGGCAAAAAAATCACTCCAAGCGCAACCAGCACCACAGTGCCGACTAAACGATTATGAAACTGGCTAGACAAAACGGACTTCCTGCATAAATTGAGACTTAAAACCTGCCACAGTGTAAAAGGAGCCAAACACAATTACCACATCATCTGGGTTAATTTGCGCTTTTAATGCCGACCATGCCTCAGCTATGCCCTCAAACTCAAATGCGCTGGCCTCGGGTGCTAAGGTTTTGCGCAGCATGGCAGAACTCGCGCCACGCTCACCATGAAGGCTCACTAAATACCAAGTGTCGACCAGAGGATGGATCACAGGCAACACGCCCGCAATATCTTTATCCTTCAACATGCCACAAAGGGCAAACACCCGCTTACCTACAGCCATTGGCGCTAATTGCTGCACCAAAAAACGCGCCGCATGGGGATTATGCGCCACATCGAGTAGCACTAACGGCTGCTCATTCACCCGCTCTAATCGACCGGTTAACCGAGCAGTGCTAATGCCCTGGGCAATAATAGCGGGCGCGATATTCGGCCAACCCTGTTCAATTACGGCCAATACCGTGGCCGCATTAGGTAGCGGCAAGGTCGGTAACGCTAAATCGTGCAGTTTGAGCACTTGGCCTTGAAAGTCCCATAAACTACCATGGACTTGATAACTGAATTCGTTGCCGACGCGATACAAGATGGCGCCAACCTCATTGGCAACATCATTGACGGTATGCGGCAAGTTGGGCTCGCCAACAATCGCAGCTTTACCGTGACGGAAAATACCCGCCTTTTCACGGCCGACGAGTTCACGGGTATTCCCCAGATAACTTTCATGATCTAAATCGACCGACGTCACCACACTAATGTCGGCATCGATAATATTGGTGGCGTCTAACCGTCCACCTAAACCGACTTCTAAGATGACTACATCCAGCTTGGCGGCTTTAAACAGTATCATGCCCGCAAGCGTGGCGTATTCAAAAAAGGTCAGGGAAATCTCAGCGCGCGCCGCTTCAATTTGCTCAAAGGCGGCGACAAAGGCGCTATCACTGGCGTCGCTGCCATTAATACGCACTCGCTCGTTGTATTTCAGCATGTGCGGCGAGCTGTATACGCCCACAGTCAAACCCGATAATCGCAGAATATTTTCCAGCATGGCGCAAGTCGTGCCTTTACCATTTGTGCCAGCGACTGTGACTATCTTGCTTTGACCTAAATCTAATAGGCCAAGGGTTTGCGCGACCTTAGAAACACGGGTTAATCCCATATCGATTTCGGTTGGATGTATGGATAACAAATAATCCAACCACTGTTCCAATGCTGCATTTGACGCTGGCGCTGTTAGCATGTCCGTACATCCTCGTATTCGATTATCTCTCAAATAAGATCTTTTCAATCCAACATGAATAATGGCCCAAGGGCGAGTTTAGGCAATTGATATTGTTCTGGATAAGTCACATCAACTAAATAAAGCCCATGGGGTTTAGCCGTCGCTGCGGCTTGGTTTCTGTCTTTTAACGCAAGCAAATCGCCCATCCATGTCAGCGGCTGATTGCCTAAACCGATTTCTAATAATGAACCGACGATATTGCGCACCATGTGATGTAAAAAGGCGTTGGCGGCGATATCAACAGTCACATACATGCCTTGGCGCGTAACATTGACGCAATGTACATTACGAAACGGCGTTTTTGACTGGCACTGGACTGCGCGAAAGCTGGTAAAATCTTGCTCACCTAAGAGTGCCTGCGCCGCTTGGTGCATTCTGTCTGCATCGATATCACCGTGATAATGGCTGACACCATGGCGTAAAATCCCAGGGCGAAAACTGTGATTATAAATCACATAACGGTAGCGTCTGGCGGTGGCCGAAAAGCGCGCGTGAAAACTGTCGTCGACTTCTTTAACCCAACGCACGGCAATATTATCGGGCAAATTGGCATTCACCCCTAAGGTCCATGCGCCTTCATTACGAATGGCATTGGTTTCAAAATGAACCACTTGGCCCGTGGCATGCACGCCCGCATCGGTACGGCCAGCGCAGAAGACGCCGATAGGCTCGTTGGCCACTATCGATAACGCCCGTTCTAATTGCGCTTGTACTGAATCGACTTCGGCCTGACGTTGCCAGCCAAAATAACCATTGCCGTCATATTCAATACCTAATGCAATCCGCATCCACTTTTCCTCACAATTGATTTAGCGGCGCATTTTATCACAGCAGCCCATAAAAAAAACGGCGCTGAAGGCGCCGTTAGGTTGAAACTCTCTCAATCGGGATTAACTCATCTCTTTGAGTAAACGTCCGGCTTCATCTTGCTGGCGCTCATTACCATCAATTTGCACTTCTTTGAGCAGGGCTTTGGCGCTGTCGCTGTCGTCAATTTCGATATAAGCGCGGGCTAAATCCAGCTTAGCGTTGACTGAGTTTTCTTCATCATCGACATCAATCATAGCGGCATCGCCGATTAAGGCTCCGACATCACTCATTTCCACGTCGACTTCCGAATACAAATCGGTATCAGTGCCGTCTTCATCGGCATCATTCAACAGCTTGTCGATGTCGATAAAGCCGTTTTCATTTTGGAAATTCGTTAAATCATGCTCAGGAACAAACTTCTTCTGCGCTTTGCGCGACTCTTGGGCATCGAGTGCCGCTAACGCTTCATCGACAGTGAGATCATCGACGAGTGAGAAACTGTCTTCCGACGTCAACACATCTTCATCGTCATCAAAATCGGTATTGGCCGTGAAAGCAGCGAGTACATTATCGTCGCTTAAATCGAGGCCTTGCTCAGAATCGTCAGCATCCTCTTGGGTATCGAGTTTAAAATCTTCACTAAAATCAAGATCGTTACGCGTCGCCTTAATCGGCTTCTCTTGAGTCGCATCATCCGGAGCCAGCGTATCAGCTAGCGAAGCATCGGCATTAGGCTCGACATCATCGACATCCGTTTCAGCGGCGGCATCGGTTGGCGTCGCAGCAGGTTTGGCCTTAGGCGCAAAATCAAGCTCTGAGTCCCAATCGAGCACGTGGGGATCTTTGCTCTTATTGGCTTTTAAATCATTAAAGAAAGAAGACTCTTTTTCCTTAACACTCGCTGCGGCGGTAGCGGCAGCTAAAGTGGCTGCTGCCGTAGTCAGGGCGTCAGAATCATCATCTTCACCCAACTCTTCGACTAACGAGAAAGTATCATCAGTACCGTCAATCGAGTGAGATGCACCAATACCTTTGAGTAAATTGTCTTCATCTGTGGCGTTATCGTCCGCGTCAAGCTGCGCCGTTTCCATATCGAAGTCGAATTCATCTTCATCGGCATCGAGTTGTTCTGGCACATCAAATTCAGCTAACAGCGCATCTAAATCTTCATCGCCTGACGCTTCGCCTTTTATATCTTCCGGTAACGAAGCTTCTAGCTCTGCGGCAATTTCTGCACTGATCGCATCATCTGCGGTATCGTTTTGTGCATCGTCTTCGGCATTGTCTTCTAAATCGACTTTGATTTCAGGCTCAGTATTAAAACTCGCCAACAACGAATCGATATCATCTGATTCATCTACCCCTAATTCATCCAATTCATCGTCTAACTCGGCGGCGATTTCAGCGCCAAGATCAGGTTCAGCTTCGGGTTCTGCTGGTTTATCGAAATCAGCTAACAGCGCATCAATATCGTCAGTGTCTTCTACGCCAAGTTCATCCAGCTCTGCATCTAACTCAGCGGCAATTTCAGCGCCAAGATCAGGTTCAGCTTCGGGTGCTACTGGTTTATCAAAGTCTGCTAACAATGCATCGATATCGTCAGTGTCTTCTACGCCAAGCTCATCAAGCTCTGCGTCTAACTCAGCGGCAATTTCAGCGCCAAGATCAGGCTCGACTTCAAGTTCTGCTGGTTTATCGAAATCTGCTAACAAGGCATCGATGTCGTCGGTATCTTCTACGCCCAGTTCATCAAGTTCGGCATCTAACTCGGCGGCAATTTCAGCGCCAAGATCAGATTCGACTTCAGGTTCAGCGGCTGGCGTTGGTTTATCGAAATCGGCCAATAGGGCATCGATATCATCAACCTCTTCTCCGCCCTGTTCATCATCTAGCTCATCATCGAGTTCTGCGGCGATGGCGGCACTGAGATCTTCATCGTCAGACTCAATAGATTCTGTTGCAGATTCTTTTGCCGTTTCTGGATCTTCAGCAGGAACACTAAACTCGGCAAGTAAGGCATCGAGATCATCGTCATCGGCGACGGCTTCATTGGCAGGTTGAGTATCTTCTACTTCAACGTCGTCTTCTTCAGCTAAATCGCTAGCAAAGTTTCGCTCTAATTCACTTAAATCGTCTTCAGCGTCAGTGTTGTCTTCTGAACCTAGGCCCGCTAATAGTGCATCGAGATCGGCTTCCTCAAGAATATTGTCAGATTTAGGTTTTTCCTCAACAATATCCTCTTCCTGATCGCCCATGGCTTCGGCCCACAGGTCATCAAGAGATTGCCCTTCGTCTTCAACCTCAGGTTCGGCAGAGAGACCCGGATCGACAAACATTTCAGACGCCATATCCATCTGATCGTTTGAGTCAGTCAAATCTTGCTCAGGCTGTAAATCGACGCTGCCCATATCAAGCAGACTATCGATAGAGTCGGCATGGTCGGTATCTAAATGCACCGCCATATCATCTAAGTCGTCATCATCCATGTCCATGATGGCAGTACCGGAAACGCCAGCAGCACCCGCGGCCATAACCGCTTCTTGCGCCTGCATTTCACGACGTTCTTTATTACGCTTACGGCGCAGCAACCAGAACACAGCCAGTAACAAGAACAAGGCAGGGATCACAGCGGCAGCAATCATTAACACTGGACTGTTGAGGATATTACGCCATAAATCATCGGGCTCAGCCGGCGCCTGAGTCTCAGCTTCAGCCGTTCCCGTTGCCATCTCTGGCGTTTGGGCAGCTTCAACTTCGGCTTTCAAAGCTTGATTTTGCAGTTTGCTGGCTTGCAGGGTTTCTTCTAGCACGGCAATGCGTTGATTCAATTCTTCAACTTTCACTTTTAGCGCTTCAACATCTGAAGTGCGGACAGTGAGTTGATCTTGGGTGCGAGCTAATTCATCGGTTAATGACAGATTTTTACTTTCTGCCGCTTCTAAGCGCGACGTTACATCAGAGCTCAGCATCTTAGGCTTATCTGGCGCCGGTGTTTCTACCACTGGCACTTTGGGCGGCGTCACTTTGGTTTCAGTGATAACTTTGGTTTCAGCAATCACAACAGGAGCAGTAACAGGGGCTTGCGTGGTCACTTTAGCAGCAGGTTTCTGCGTCGCTTTCGCTGGCGCACGGGATTGTCTGTCGCTTTGCTCTGCTCTTGCTATCGCCATACTATTGGGAATCGACAGCATGACTTCTTTAGACGGGATCAGCAGGATCATGCCACGTTCTAAACTGTTGTAGCTGGCAGAGTTAAACGCATGGGGGTTAGCATCGTATAACGCGGCCATCACTTGATAGACGCTGACACTGGCATCGGGACGGACTTTTTGCGCTATGCTCCAAAAAGTGTCTCTGGATGTCGTTGGGCCATATTGATGATTAACTTGACGGATCTGTCCGTCTGGACCCATGATTTTTAAGGGTTTTAATCTTGGCGTATCTGCTGCAACGGCGGGATCAATAAAATAAGCGGTAGAAGAAACAGCTAAAACAGTGGCCATTAGACCCACAAGATACGAAGTGCGAAATTTCATCAATCCTTCCCTTTGAAGCGCTATAAAGTTATCTCGCTGATAACAGGCTTTAGGCAATTGTATTTATTGAGATTACTATAAACCAGAAATCCCTGCCCTGCTACTGTTCACAATTGTAAAACAAAAAAAGCCTGCTGACAGCAGGCTTTTTCAATGGGCATGAAATGCAATCTCGTGCTTAGTAATAATCTCTCACTAAGATCTCGGCAATTTGCACACTGTTCAAGGCTGCGCCCTTACGAATATTGTCTGACACTACCCACAGGTTAATCCCGTGAGAATGAGAGATATCCTTACGAATGCGGCCAACATAAACCGGATCGGTACCAGCACCATCGGTTACAGCCGTTGGATAGTCATCATCTGACTCAAACAATACCACTCCTTCGGCATTACGCAGTAAAGCTTTAACGTCTTCTGCATCGACAGGCTGACGAGTTTCGATATTAATGGCTTCCGAGTGACCATAAAACACAGGTACACGTACCGCGGTTGCATTCACTAAAATCTCATCGTCACCGAAAATCTTCTGGGTTTCCCAGACCATTTTCATTTCTTCTTTGGTATAGCCATTATCCATAAATTTATCGATTTGCGGCAATACGTTAAAAGCAATTTGCTTTGGATAAACTTCGGCTTCAACAGGCAAACCTTGCAGCAGTTTAGTGCACTGATGCGCTAACTCTTCAATGGCTTTTTTACCTGTACCCGAAACTGACTGGTACGTTGCCACATTAATGCGGCTGATACCATAGGCATCATAAATAGGCTTAAGCGCCACTAGCATTTGAATGGTTGAGCAATTTGGGTTGGCAATGATATTGCGATTGCGGAAATCGGCGATAGCATGCGGATTCACTTCGGGTACGACCAAAGGAATATCGATGTCGTATCTAAAGTGCGAGGTGTTATCGATAACAACACAACCCGCTTCAGCCGCAATCGGTGCCCATTTGGCGGAAACATCACCCCCTGCGGAGAAGAAACCAATTTGAGCTTGGGTCCAATCGAAGGTTTCTACGTCGAGAATGGTAATTTGTTTGCCATGAAAGCTGACCGTTTCACCGGCGCTGCGGCTACTGGCTAAAGGGTACAAATTGGCAACCGGGAAATTACGCTCTTCGAGGATCTCTATCATTGTTTGACCCACTGCGCCCGATGCACCTAAAACGACAACATTAAATTCCTGTGACATAGCTACTGACCGACTCCTGAAAAACCTAAATTGGACAACCAATCTACCTCAGATTGACCGTCATAAGCCAGCGCCAATGCACTAAATTCGCGTCTATGTTGGTGATTTTTTCTCATAGTGTCGAAGCCATTCTCATTTAAGAATGTATTTCTGAACATCTTGTCATCGTCGCGCAAATCATAGACGAAACGCGCGAGCTGCAATAACGCTTTTTCATTCGGCGCTGTCGCAAGTTCGACCGCCTTAATGTTAAAGGTTGGCAAGAGATCCAGCAGGCTTTTATCGGCAGTAATATTCAACAACTGACACAGGTTTTGGTAGAGCATAAAAGTGCCGCGCGCCTTACCTTCTAAACTGTAACCTGCGATATGCGGCGTAGCAAATTCGGCCAATGGTACCAGTTCTGGCAGCGGTGTTGGCTCGCCTTCCCATACATCGAGCACTAATTTAAGATCGTCACGTTGCTGCTTCACTTTAATAAGCGCCTGATTATCTATCACATCACCGCGGCAGCAATTCACTAACCATGTATTGGGTTTGAGTGCCTTTAAGCGCGCCTCATCGAACAAATGCTTGGTTTTATGCTCGCCAGTGCGCGTGATGGGCACATGTAAACTGATGATATCGGCCTGCGCCATGATGGTATCTAAGCTCACAAAACTGCGCGGATCGCCCTCTGCAGCTTTGATGGGATCATTAAGTAGCACCTTAATACCATAGGCTTGCAAACATTTTGCCGTCGCAGTACCAGTGTTGCCCGCGCCCACTATACCGACGACCTTGCCCTTAAGCGGTGAATTGAAGCGCTGCGCTAGCTCCAGCATAGCGATAAAAGCAAACTCCCCGACCGCAGTCGCATTGCAACCTGGTGCATTAGAGAAGGGAATATTACGCTCAGCAAGATAGGCTAAATCCACATGATCTGTGCCTATGGTGGCACTGCCGACAAATTTCAGCTTGTTATTGCCTGAGAGCAACTCGGCATTCACTTTGGTGACCGAGCGCACTAATAGCACATCGGCCTCGCGCACTTGCTCGGCGGTTAACGTGCGGCCGTTAACAGGAATAATGTCCCCGAGATCGCCAAATAGCGGTTCAACATAGGGCATATTTTCATCGACTAAAATCTTCATGGGCACCTGATATAAAAAAGTGGGAATGGAAGGCATCAAGATGCTCGGTATTCTAACAAGACTAATGGGATAAATCCTTGTCAATGCAACAGGTTTACAAAAATCGCCCATAAAAAAGGGAAGCCTAAGCTTCCCTTCTATCGCGTTTGATAAACAAACTTATTTGAATTTACGCATCACTAGCGTGGCGTTTGTACCGCCAAAACCAAAGCTGTTACTCATGACTGTATTCAGCTCAGCATCGCGATATTCACGAACGATAGGCATGTCTTTCGCCGCGTCGTCCAGATTTTCGATATTGATGCTTGGGGCAATAAAGCTGTTTTCCATCATGATTAAGCTGTAAATCGCTTCATGTACGCCTGCGGCGCCTAATGCATGACCTGTCATAGACTTAGTCGATGCAATCGGTGGGCACTTGTCTTTGAAGACTTCACGTAGCGCTTCTAATTCACGCACGTCGCCCACTGGCGTTGAAGTGCCGTGAGTGTTGATGTAATCGATTGGGGTATCGACATCCATCATCGCCATTTGCATACAACGCACAGCGCCTTCGCCAGATGGCGCTACCATGTCATAACCGTCTGAAGACGCGCCATAGCCAATCACTTCAGCGTAAATTTTTGCGCCGCGAGCCAGAGCATGCTCTAACTCTTCAACCACTAAAATACCGCCGCCGCCAGAGATCACAAAACCATCACGGTCTGCATCATAGGTACGAGAGGCTTTTTCTGGTGTGGCATTGTACTTAGTTGACAGTGCGCCCATAGCATCAAAGCCCATGGTCAGCGTCCAATCCACTTCTTCAGCACCACCGGCAAACACCATGTCTTGCTTACCCATTTGGATAAGTTCAACGGCGTGACCAATACAGTGGGCGCTGGTTGCACAGGCTGAACTGATAGAATAATTCATGCCTTTAATTTTAAATGGTGTGGCTAAACAAGCGCTGGCCGTGCTCGACATTATGCGAGGCACAATATACGGACCAACACGTTTAACACCTTTTTCACGCAGTGTATCGGCAGATTGAACTTGGTTAGACGATGATGCGCCGCCTGTACCGACAATCAAACCGACGCGCGGATCTGAATACTGCTCTTCAGTTAAATTGGCATCGCTAACGGCTTCTTGCATCGCAATGTAAGCATAGGCAGCAGCATCGCCCATGAAGCGTAGCGCTTTACGATCGATATGCTCAGCTGGGTTTAACTTGATGTCACCCCATACGTGGCTACGTAACTGCATCTCTTCAAACTGAGCTGAATGCGTAATACCACTGCGGCCCGCTTTCAGTGACTCGGTCACTTCTTGCTTGTTATTACCGATACTTGAAACAACACCCATTCCGGTGATCACGACTCTTTTCATTTTATTGCTATCCATTGTGTACATGTCAGTACCTACTTTTCGCTGAGCCAATAGTATCTGTTTTGACTCAATTAAGTGGTCAGCTTTCCATAAAGGCGAGTAAAATAATGCCAATTATGAGACCGAGAGTAAATTTCTTTGACTGCAGAGCCCAATAAACCTTGCCAAATTAAGCGTGATTACCAGCAATTAATCAACCTTTATCCCGCAACCGCTGACACTGATGCACACTATCTCAGCAAGTTGAGCATTTATCAGCAGCGGGTATTTGAGGCTCATTCACAGCAAAAACTCTTAATATTAGGCCAAATTGGTTTAGGTAACGGGCTTGAACTCTTATCTTGGTGGCGCACTCAGGCGAATCCTAGCCAACGTTTACTCCTTAAGGTGTTCGAACCCAATCCGATTAATGCGTACGAACTTAAATTACTTTGGGATCAATCACTCGCTCTTGTGAAAGAAACCCCATTCGAGCCACATCTTGAATCAAAGCAAGCGTCAGCGTTGGAGTGTAAATCTAAGCTCAGCCAGCTTGCTCAAACCTTACTCGATGCTGAGCCGACGGCTATTATAGGTTGCCAGAGATTAATTTTTGATGACGGTCGTACCACTATCGACCTGCACTTTGGTGATATTCAAACCCAGCTCAGTTCACTCAGCCATTCGCCAATGCATCCGGTTCAACACTGGTTGATATTGCCTCACCTGCTACAGGCGCTACATCATCAAAGCCAATGGCAGATGGCAAAACTCAGTGACGATAGCGCGACCATTGCCACGATTGGATTAAGCGAATCGAGCGAATCAAGCGAATCAAGCGAATCAAGCGAATCAAGCGAATCAAGCGAATTAAGCGGATTAAGTGAAACAACAGTCAACCGTTTCCAAGCCTGTGGCTTTACTGTGAGCGATATCAATGAACTTGGTACCAAAGCTCTGGGTATCAATGAGCTGGGTATCCATCAGCCAGTCACATTGATTAATCACCAGCCTGACGCCGTACTGCTACACGAGCGCCAAGTCTTACGTCAGCAAGACGCTAAAGCCTATGCTTTTAATCCTATGGCTGCAATCTTATCCTCGGCGGCGCAAAGCTCGATTGCCATTATAGGCGGCGGCTTAGCCTCGGCGCATTTGGCGCTGTCTTTGGCTGAGCGCGGCCAAGGTGCACAGGTATTTTGTAAAGATGCCAAGCTAGGCCAAGGCGCATCGGGCAATCGCCAAGGAGCCATTTATCCGCTGTTGACCCCAGAAAATGACGAATTAAGCCGCTTTTTCCAACAAGCATTTTTATTTAGCCGACGTCGAGTGCAGGCGCTGACATCCACCCCAGCCGATAATCAGACGCCGATTTCCCATGATTTTTGCGGCGTATTGCAAACTGCCCACGATGAACGCAGCCAATTACGACTCGATAAAATCATCCAAGGCCAACCCTGGCCAAGTGAAATCGCCTACGCCGTTGATGCTGAGCAAGCCAATGCCATTGCCAAGATCAATCTCGATAAGCCAGGCTTTTTTTATCCCTTAGGTGGCTGGGTTTGCCCATTTGAATATGCCGAAGCTGCGATACAAAAAGCGATGCAACTGGCCGATGTTAGCGTCTCGCTCAATACCGACATCCTTGCCCTTGAACGCCAAAGCGATGGCTGGGTTTTGTTAACTGAAAAGGAACGTTTCGGGCCCTTCGCGCAACTTGTACTCGCCAATGGCGCAGAATTGACACAATTTGATGCCAGCAACAAATTACAAATTAGCCCCTTTCGCGGCCAAGTCAGCCATGTGCCCGCTCAATTTCAATTGAGTCAGCTCGCAACTGTGCTGTGCGCAAACGGTTATTTAACGCCGAGTCACCAAGGACTCCACTGCCTTGGCGCAAGTTACGTTAAAGAGCCTGAACATTTAGATTTTTGCCCGCAGGAACAACAAGAAAACCTCATGAAAATGCACGAGAGTTATCCGAACCAAAGCTGGCTTGCAGATATCGACATGAGTGGCAACAATGCCCGCGTCGGCGTGCGTATGGTGACGCGGGATCATTTCCCTATGATGGGCAGCGCGCCCGATGTGGCGAAAATCCTTGAGGATTATGAACAACATCAACTCACTAAAGAGAGTCGTCATTACTGGCAAACCACGCCAGCACCCGTGCATCAAGGACTGTATATTCTTGGTGGATTAGGCTCACGGGGACTCAGTTCTGGGCCACTGGCCGCCGAATGTCTCGCGGCGCAGCTTTGCGGCGAGCCAATACCGCTCGATAAAGAAACCCTGTGTAAACTCAACCCCAATCGCATGTGGCTGCGAAAATTGCTCAAGGGTAAAGCGCTCGAGGCAATCAATCGCTAGAAAAATAACGTTTTTGAGCACTATAAAAAAGGGATTAAGCCATGGCTTAATCCCTTATTTAAATGTTTTCTGTAAACCACTTAAGCGGCAGTGATGACTATCGTGTTATCTCTGCTGCTAGGTTCAAGGCTGCTAGACTTAAGACTGCTAGCTTCAGCATGTCGAGGTTTTCGCGGCGCTCTGGGCACTTTTACCCGAGTACGATTGTTGTTATCGCGGCTCTGACGAATAAGCGCATCGCCGCTTATGCTCGATGCTAGGCTTGCAGCCTCACGGTGAGATTTCGCCAATCTGTCGTATAACAGCACATTGACCGACGCAGCAAGATTCATACAACCGACCGTAGGCACATACACTACGGCATCGGCTTTATCGATAATCTCTTGGCCAATGGTGCCATCTTCAGGACCAAACACATAAAAGGCTTTCGCGGGATGGACAAAATCCGGCAGCGGCGTCGCGCCAACCACCAAATCCACACAGATAAGCTTAGTGTCCGCCGGAATCGAGGCGAGTAATGAAGTCACACCCGTGAGCGGAATGCGCTCTCCAGCATCCTTAGTATCGACATGGTATTGCACTGCACCCGAACGCGCGGCTAACTCGTAGCGCCTGCCAGTATAAAATACGCCATCGACACCATAACAACCCGATGCGCGCATTATACCGCCGACATTAACGGGCGTTTTAGGATTCACTAAACCGATAAATACTGTGCTGGCATCGAGCGTTTGCTCACTGGCTAATTCAGCACTTGGCATTTCTGTACTCGTTACTTCGGTACTAGTCACTGCAGTATTAGTCACTTGCTCGTTGTCAGTCATAGGCATAACGCTAGGCAACATCAAATTCGCCTACAATCCTTGCATGCAGCTGTGCCCATGCCTGTTCAACCAAGGCATAATCGGCATCATTTAATTCTTGGCGCGCGAGTGCTAAACAATCGGTCATTTTCAACATAAGGGCATCGAGATCGGTTGCACCCTGCGCTTCAAGTTGCGATAACACAACGGCGACATGACCCTGTAAATAGCCACAGGCAAACAAAGCATCGTCATCACCATGGCTGACTACACTGGCGATCCACTGTTCTAATGCGTCTTCGTAATGCTCTAACATTGGGTCTAACTCTCCATTAATACTGGATTGGTCGACACATCTGCTGCGACCAATAAATCTGGATTGGCCACCTGATACATGACGTAATCATGGTAGCCCGTCGTCACTTTATAATAGCCGCCAAGCTCGCTATCTAATTTAGGGTCGCCACTATCCACAATTAGTGGCCGTCCATCAAGTGCTTTTAGCTTAGTTTTTGTGGCGAGGATAATAATATTGTCTTTTCCGATGCGCCGAATGAGCTCAGGCGACAACTGTTGATTGCCGCGCCCTAAGATATGGCCTTGACCGCCAATCAGAGTGATCACCAACTTAGTCGGCTTATCTTGGATCAGTTTAAGTAATTCATTCGCGGTTAAATCACTGCCGACAAGGTTTTTATCTTGAATAAGATCTACACCTAACAAGGTATTGTCCAGACCTAACTCTTCCATCACAAAGGCAACCGTACTGCCAGAGCCCATGATGTACAGCTCATCTTCCATTTGATTGATCACATCGGCGGCGATATCGGCCAGCACGAGTTCATCGACTTCCTTACCGCCCATCTTCACCGCTTGCACATAACGTGGCTCAGCGGGCACTAAAAGTTCACCAAATCGTTTGGCGCGCACTGTGCCTTGGCGAAAAGCCACTTCGTCGATATCCATCACATCGGCGGACATCAAACTAACAAGTTCACCATCGAGCAACATTTTGACCACCATGCCAGAGGCATGGGGCGTAATACCGTAAACGCCGGAATGAATTTTCACGCCAGCGGGCACACCAAGCACGGGTAATTTGTCATCGATAGTGGCTTGCTCAAACACGGAGTAAACGTCGCGTGCCGTGCCATCACCACCGGCAAAGAGCAGTAAATCCAGAGGTTCATCCAGCAGCGCACGCACAACGGCCTGCGTATCCAGTGCCTGTGTTTTATCCGGGGTTTGATACACCACTCGCGTGGTAAAACCCAGTGACTTAGCGGCGTCCCCACCCATGATTCCTGAGGCGGTAATAACCTCGATGTCATCGGCATAATCACGGATAACCTCAAGTGCCTGCATCATACGCAAAGCGGCTTTCGGTTCGGCGCCTAATGCAAGCGCCTCTTCGGCAACGCCATCGCTGCCCTTAAGGCCAACACTGCCACCTAAGCCAGCCAGTGGATTG
The DNA here is from genome assembly GCF_052850535.1 of Shewanella sp. 1180_01. Taxonomy (NCBI): domain Bacteria; kingdom Pseudomonadati; phylum Pseudomonadota; class Gammaproteobacteria; order Alteromonadales; family Shewanellaceae; genus Shewanella; species Shewanella sp. 1180_01. The sequence continues at coordinate 29,676 of NZ_VXCT01000005.1, read as the reverse complement.
ATCACTAACCCTAAACGAAACCGAATCACTTTTTACCTCACTTAACGCAATTTTGGTATTTTATCTTTATATTTTAGTATCTTAACAGATGCTTTTAATCGTGACTGATATTGCTAGATTGACATTACTAGGCCGCATGGGCGGCAACGCCAGGTTTATCCCTAGGAATAAAGAATACCGCCAGCATAGCGGCAAAGGCGCATCCAGCAGCAAATACCCAAGACCAAACCGCCCCGCTACCATCGCCCCAAATATAGCCGCAAATCCAAGTGCCGAGCGCGCCGCCAACCCCAAAACTTAAGCTAGCGTATAGGGCTTGACCTTGGCTTCTGTGACTCGCATCGAAATGCCTGTGCACAAATTGAATCGATGCCGCGTGAGTTAAGCCAAAGGTAAAGGCATGCAATAATTGACTAAAACCAAGCCACAATACGCTATCCACCCCAAAGGCGACCAACAACCAACGCAAGCAAGTCATGCCGATACTGACAATCAATAGGGTATTAACACCATAGCGGCCCAGTAAACGCGGCGCGAACATAAACATCACGATTTCGGCCATAGCGCCAAGGGCGACAAATATCCCCGCTGAAGATTCTGAGTAACCCGCTTGTTTTAAATATAAGACGAAAAAGCCGTAGAAAGGCCCTGCGCTCATTTGCAGCAACATAGCCGAGAGTAAGAACCAAATAATTGCCCGATTCCATTGTAATGGCGGCCGCACTTGACTGGTGTCACGAACTAAGCGATTTGCTGGTAATGGCAACGCACTGGCTAACATGCCGATAAACAATGAAAAACCGATATAAGGCAGCACTTCAGTGCCCCACTGGCCAATCGCAAAGCCCGCACCGACAACGAGGCAAATATAACCAACACTGCCCCAGCTGCGAATTTGACCGTAGCGGCTGGCATTCTGGCCTAAGGTTTCTAAGGTGATCACTTCAAGCTGGGCAAGGATCGCATTCCAAAAGAAAGTATAGAGGGCCAGACTCAGCGCCATATACACAAAACCGCCATGGTAGAAAAAACTCAAATACGCCAGCGCGGCGGCTCCCGCGCCCATTTTGATAAGCTCAGCACGCATCCCCGTTCGGTCAGCCACTTTGGCCCACACATTCGGGGCAACGATACGCGTCGCCATCAGGATGGCGAGTAAAAAGCCAATTTCTTGAGGATTAAAACCGCGATTTTCGAAGAAGACCCCAAGATATGGGACCATAGTACCGAGAATAGAAAAGAAGAAAAAATAGCAGGCACAAAGCCAGCGTAATTGCCGGCTTGTGCTAGAAGAAGTTGACATTAACGCATTCCCTTTATCTCATGCCACTTGTTGTATCGTTATCGCATACCATCTATCACATGCGCCTATCTCATACCCCTATTTCATGCGCCTATTTCATGCGCCTATTTCATGCGCCTATCGCATACCAAGCACGGGCGTGTGACTGCGTACATCCTGATTTTGCGCTCTGTGTCTTAGCAAGTGATCCATCAACACAATAGCAAGCATAGCTTCGGCAATCGGTACAGCGCGGATCCCAACACAGGGATCGTGACGACCTTTAGTGACAACTTCGGCCATTTCACCCTGCGCCGTCATACTTTGGCCCGGCACACTGATGCTTGATGTGGGTTTTAAGGCAATATGGGCAATGATCGGCTGGCCCGATGAAATTCCACCGAGCACACCGCCCGCATGGTTAGATTCAAAGCCTTGAGGTGACATTAAGTCACGACCTTCGGAGCCCTTTTGAGTAACTACGCCAAAACCATCACCAATCTCAACACCTTTAACGGCATTGATGCCCATCAGCGCGTGGGCAATATCGGCATCCAATCGATCAAATACTGGCTCACCTAAACCCACTGGCACACCTGTCGCGATAACGGAGATTTTCGCGCCAATGGAGTCACCGGATTTTTTCAGCTCACGCATGTATTCATCAAGCGCTTCAAGCTTGCTGGCATCGGGGAAGAAAAAGGCATTTTGCTCAATTTGGTCAAGATCAATAGTCTCGGCACAAATAGGACCCAGCTGGGACATAAACCCATAGATCTCGATACCATGAACTTGCTTCAAATACTTTTTAGCCACCGCACCCGCCGCAACGCGCATCGCGGTTTCACGGGCAGACGAGCGGCCACCACCACGGTAATCACGCATACCGTACTTTTGCTGGTAGGTATAATCGGCGTGTCCAGGGCGGAATAAATCTTTGATATTAGAGTAATCTTGACTACGTTGATCGGTATTTTCGATCAAGAGTCCAATTGAGGTACCCGTGGTTTTACCTTCAAAAACGCCGGATAAAATCCGCACTTCGTCTGGCTCACGGCGGGCCGTGGTATATCGGGATGTCCCTGGACGACGGCGGTCAAGATCATGCTGCATATCGGCTTCGGTTAATTCAAGCCCTGGTGGGCAACCATCAATAATGCAACCCAGTGCAACACCGTGACTCTCACCAAACGTCGTCACTACAAAATTTTGACCAATACTGTTTCCAGACATCCGCTTTGTACACCTTAGGTTATTTGTTCATCGCTCCGTGTCCAGCGACCACTGGACAATTTATTTTCCCGCTGCAAGCCTAACTGGCAGCGGGAAAAGTCTCAACCTAATTTGCTATCTTAGGTTATTCTGCGTCGCGATAAATGCCGAACACTGACTGATTTTCGACCAGTTGATCGCGGGTCAATACAAATACGCCATCGCCGCCATTTTCAAAGTTAATCCAAGTGAATGGCACTTCTGGGAATTGCTCAATCAAATGCACCATAGAATTGCCCACTTCGACCACGAGTAAACCCGTTGGCGTGAGGTATTGCGCGGCATTGGCCAGTATGCGTTTGGTTAAATCTAAGCCGTCGCGACCTGAGGCTAAACCAATGGCAGGCTCATGATGATATTCATCTGGCATGTCGCCAATGTCTTCGGCATCCACATAAGGTGGGTTTGAAACAATCAAATCATACTGTGGACCTTCTGGGATTGCCGAGAACAAATCCGATTGCATCGGGAATACTCGGTCCATCACGCCTAAGGTTTCGATATTAATTTGCGCCACATCTAAGGCATCTTCGCTGATGTCCAGCGCGTCAACTTCGGCGTCTTCAAATTCGTAGGCACAGGCAATCGCGATACAAGCGCTGCCAGTACATAAATCTAAAATACGCGTTACTGGTTTGCCATATAACCAAGGGCTAAAACGATTGGCGATCATTTCGGCAATCGGTGAACGTGGCACTAACACACGCTCATCGACGTAAAATTCAAGTCCGGCAAAACGCGCTTTGTTGGTCAGGTAAGGCACAGGTAGGCGCTCTCTGACACGGCGAATAATCAACTCGACAATTTTATGCTTTTCACTGCTGGTCAAGTTGCTTAAAATCACTTGCTGGCCGATTTCTTCGGGTAAGTGTAAAGCATGGAAAACTAAGGCGATGGCTTCATCCCACGCATTATCAGTACCATGACCATAATACACATTGGCGTCGTTAAAACGGCTCACGGCCCAACGTAACATATCGCCAATAGTGCGTAATTCTGTCACAGCTTCATCTACAAAGATCTTATCCAAAACGTGCTCCCGCTAGTTTGTTCGCGAACATTGTAACTGAACTCTATTCAGAAACCATAGGATTCAATAGAATACCCGCCATGAATAAAGACGACGACAAAGAAGGCTTGGCGATGTTCTCAGCGCTTATCGATGGTATTAAACCCATCACGCAAAATAAGCGACACTTTCGCACGCCCTTAAAAACCAAACAGGAAATAGAACTGAAAGAGCAGCAACTGCATGCTAACAGTTATTTCTCAGATACTTATCAGCCGCTACTGCCAGTTCAAGGGCCAATGCGTTGGTTAGAGGAAGGGGTTGATAGCCTAGAACTCAAACGCCTGCGACGTGGGGATTACCAGCCAGATTTACTGCTGGATTTGCACGGCTATCGCCAATCGGAAGCCAAACTTGAGTTAGCGGCACTGATCCAAGCCTGCGTTAAACAGCAAAGCCTGTGCTGCTGCATTATGCACGGCTACGGCAGTGGCATATTGAAACAACAAGTCCCCATGTGGTTAGTGCAACATCCTATGGTGAAGGCTTTCCATCAGGCCCCTAAAGAATGGGGCGGCGATGCGGCGTTATTAGTGCTGATTGATATTGGTGAGCAGCCGCATAGACGTTAACTCGCTATCGGCTTTAAACATTAACGTTTCAGGTTTTGCGATTTAGTGATTTTGCGAGTTTCCTACGTTTACTGAAAACGAAACGGCCCACATTCAGTGGGCCGTTTCGTTTGTAAAAGGGATATAAATCAAGACTAGCTAATGCTGTGGGGCGCGTGCTGCCACACGATTGAAGCTTGCTCGGCATGTTTATCAATGAGCGTAATGCCCGAAGTGGCAAATAACGGCGGCTCAACGCCAGCAACTAACTCACTGACTAAATAGCCCAATAACGGCATGTGAGCAATCACTAGCACTTTATCCGCCTTGTATAACTCAGCGTAGGCTACAACTAACGCGGCTACATTGGCGGGATCGCCAGAAGGAACAAGATCATCAGCGACTAACCACTTACGCGGCTCAGGAAAATGCTGACTCAGCTCCTGCCAAGTTTGCTGTGCACGTAAGTAAGGACTCACCAAAACAAGATCGAAATCAGTCACACTGCGAGCCAACCAGTTGCTCATCAACACAGTATGGTGCCTTCCAACATCGGTCAGTGTTCTGTCTCTATCAGACTGAGCATTAAATCCGGCGTCACCATGTCTCATCAAAAATAGCTGCATACTTCTCTCGCGACTCAAACTTGTTTTTGTTTTATCCCAATTGTAGCCCTAAAATCCATTTCAACAAACCTTGTAAGACTTAATCTTTAGTCGATAAACACAAGAGATATTTGCTAAAAACCATTAAGACTATCAATATATAACAAGCTATCGTTATCGGAGTGTCTCTTTGCAAGCCTCTCAGTCCATTTATAAAAGTCCAAATGATCACCGTCAGTATCGTTATCTTGTGTTAGATAACGCGCTTAGGGTGTTATTGGTTGAAGATCAAGATGCCAGCCAAGCGGCCGCATCTATGGCTGTAGGCGTGGGTCATTTTGATGATCCCGCAGATAGACCCGGCATGGCGCACTTTTTAGAGCATATGCTCTTTCTTGGTACCGAAAAATTTCCCGACTCAGGCGAGTACCATGCCTTTATCAACCAACATGGCGGCAGCAATAACGCTTGGACGGGCACAGAGCACACCAACTTCTTTTTCACCATCAATGAAGATGTGTTTGCCGACTCCTTAGACAGATTCAGCCAATTTTTTATTGCACCTAAATTTGACTTAGAACTGGTCGACAGAGAGCGCCAAGCCATTGAATCTGAATTTAGTTTAAAACTGAAAGACGATATTCGCCGTACCTATCAAGTGCTCAAAGAGACAGTTAATCCACTGCATCCTTTCTCAAAATTTTCAGTCGGTAACTTAGTCACCTTAGGCGGAGAGCAAGCACAGGTACGTAGCGAATTACTCGATTTCTATCAAAGCCACTACAGCGCCAACTTAATGACCTTGTGCTTGGTCGCGCCGCTTTCCCTCGACGAATTAGAAGATTTAGCCTGCCATTATTTTAGCGGGATCCAAAACTTGAACTTAGTGAAAAACTATCCTCTAGTGCCGCTGTTTTCAGAAAATGAGCTGTTAACCCAAATTGATATCGTACCGCTTAAGGAGCAAAAACGCTTAAGCATCAGCTTTAATTTCCCTGGCATTGACCACTACTACAAACGTAAGCCTTTGACTTATATCAGCCATATTTTAGGTAATGAGAGCCATGGCAGCCTGTTGTCCTATCTTAAAGAGCAGGGACTGGTGAATAACTTGTCCGCGGGCGGCGGCGTAAATGGTTATAACTTCAAAGATTACAGTATCGGTTTACAATTAACCGATAAGGGATTGGCGAATCTTGATGAGATAATCAGCTGCTGTTTTGAGTATATTGAGCTCATCAAAACCCAAGGTTTAGATGAATGGCGTTATTTAGAGCGCGCAAACCTGCTCAAAATGGCATTTCGCTACCAAGAGCAAGTTAAATCACTCGATTTAGCCAGCCATCTCAGCATCAATATGCATCATTATGAAGTCGAAGATTTGGTCTTTGGTGACTATCGAATGGATGGGCTGGATATTCCAGAAACCATATCCCTACTCGAGCTAATGACGCCCCACAATATGCGTCTGCAGCTTATCGCGCAATCGGTTAAAACGGATCGTAAAGCCAACTGGTATCACACGCCCTATAAAGTGCGCCCTATTGCACCTCAGTCCCTCGTTCGTTGGCAAGTGAGCAGTATTCGCCCAGAATTACAATTACCTGCAGCAAACCCATTTATCGTCGCCGACTCCATTCCTCGACCAGATAAGAGCGATGTCGATGTACCAGTGATCGTTGCAGAATCGACGGGATACCGTATTTGGCACAAGAAAGACGATGAGTTTAATGTGCCCAAAGGCCACATGTATTTGTCGCTGGACTCAGAGCAGGCGAGTAAAACACCAAAACATGCCGCCCTCACCCGCCTGTATGTTGAAATGCTGCTCGATTATCTGACAGAACCAACCTATCAGGCCGAAGTCGCGGGCTTAAGTTACAATATTTATCCGCATCAAGGTGGCATTACCCTGCATTTATCGGGCTTTACCGGTAATCAAGAAACCCTTTTGGCCTTGTTAATCCACAAAGCCAGAGAGCGTAATTTTACTGAAGAACGTTTTGCCCTGATTAAATCTCAACTACTGCGCAGTTGGCAGAATCTAGCGCAGGCTAAACCTATTTCACAATTGTTTACTAGCCTCACTGTCACGCTACAAAAAAGCAGTTATGAGCCTGCCCGCATGGCTCAAATGCTCGAAGACATAAGCCTTGAAGATTTGCATAACCATGTACGCGCCTTTTACGAAAAGATCTATCTTGAAGGATTAGTTTATGGGGATTGGTTAGTCTCTGAAGCACAAGCTCTCGGTAAACGCTTAGAGCACATATTGTCCTTGGTTTCGACGCCAAGCGCAGAGTCCACCAGAGAATTAGTCAATTTAACGGGTCAAGGCACCTTACTTAGAGAACTTGCAATAGAGCATCAAGATAGCGCGATCATTGTGTATTACCAATCCGCAGTGGCAACGCCAGAAAAGATGGCTCTGTTTAGCTTACTAAATCATACTATGTCGTCCACCTTCTTCCATGAACTGCGCACTGAAAAACAGTTGGGCTACATGGTAGGCACAGGTTATCTGCCGCTCAATCGCCATCCAGGACTTATTTTTTATATCCAGTCACCTACGACTGGACCACTGCATTTATTAGAGGCGATAGACGAGTTTATTGCCGACTTTAATTACGCCGTGATGCAAATCACCAACGAAGAATGGGATAGCACTAAGGTCGGTCTTATTAGTCAGATCATGGAGCACGATGCGAACCTCAAAACTCGCAGCCAACGATATTGGGTCAGTGTCGGCAACAGAGATTATCAATTTAACCAAAGAGAACTGGTTGTAGACGAAATCACTAAGCTCACCCGCACTGATTTACTCAAATTCATGATGCGTAGAATGCGCACCAAACACAGTGACCGCTTAGTCTTATTTAGCACGGGTGAACAGCACAGAACCCAAGCGGCGTTGCTGTCAGAAAAGATGATCACAGATCTCAAAACGTTTAAGCAAACGGCAGAGAAGTTTAATTTCTAAACAAAAACACTTTTACACACACATTTGTTCACAAATTTGGACAAACAAACAAAACCGCTACAAATTAGCCCAACTATAGTTGTATCTATCACGGTTGGGCGTAATACTAATGTAAAACATGGCTAGTCCATGCTCTACCCCTTCTACTGCGGACAATTTTGCTGCATCTACATGCTGTTAAAAGGATTTTTAGCCGCCTCCGCTTTGACAAAGCCCTCACTTTCTGGAAAAGTGATGTAACACAATTGTTTCATGGCATCCTCGGATAATAAGAACAAACACTATGCCTAAAGCACTCTTTAAAATTATTTTTCTTCTAGCTATTTTCCTATCGACTGCAGAAGCGCAACAATTACCAATAGCTTTAAAAACTAAGTCCTATGGCGTTCCAGAAGGCCTATCCCAAAGTACAGTCACATCGGTCATTGAAGATAATGATGGTTACATCTGGATTGGTACTTTGAACGGATTAAATCGATTCGACGGTGAAGAATTTAAGCATTTTTTTGCACATGATCACTCAGGTCTATCTAGTTCATTTATTCAAAGCCTATTATTTGACAATAAAAAAATGTTAGTTGGAACTGACAATGGTTTAAATGTTTACGACTCAGAACTTGAATCCTTCAAAAAACAAAAAAAAATAAATGAAGCCATATGGTCTATAAATGACAATGGTGAAGTTTATACAATAGGTACTAAAAACAAAATAATTGATATTAGAAAAGATAATTTAGAAATAATAAAAACATATCAAGATGAAAGCTTTAGCTTCATAAAGAAAGCAATAAAGACCAACAACGGCTATATTATAAGAAATCATGATGGTAAAATCATTCATTATCGCGAAGATTCAACAGCTACTATTTTATCCCTACAATCTGTAGACATAGTAAAAGGCAGAAGTGGAATTTACATTTTAACATCAGATGGTATTTATAAAAAAATATCTGAAGACATACCGAAGTCTCTTGCTGGTGAGTATACAGCTCTAGCCGTGATTGATGGTCAAGTAATACAAACAAACCTTGAATCATCAGAGGTAACATCAAAAGGTTATGTATTAGAAAATAAAGAAATTACAAATCAGGTTCAAGCCTACAGAACGAATAACTATACAATAATACCTTCATTAAATATGGGATTTATTCTAATCAGAGATAGTAGCAATGTTGTAAAGTCCCTAATAAATCCTATCGGAAATATCTGGTCAATAAGCTTGTTAGACAATGAACACATTGTGACTTCTGATGATAGTAGCGAAGTGGAAGTATATAATTCAAACTTTATCCTCGAAGACAAAATAGACACAGGAATATCAGGACCTAAGTATATCATAAGAAACAATGACTCTTTAATTATTGGGGGTAATAATGGTCTTTATGAGTTTAATGGGAATTTAAAAGCAACAATATTAAGCGATAGCATTGTCACTCTATTTAAAAACCCAAAAAGAACCGAATTAATTGTTGGAACAAACAATTCAGACATATACATAATTGATCTACTAGATAGAAAAAAAATTCGAAAACTATCACTAAAAAATAAACACCCAATCTTCCAAATCCAACAGACCTTTGATGGCACACTTCTACTTGCTACTCAAGGTGGGTTGATAAGTATAGATGCTAACGGCAACGAAAAAACAATTTTTGATGATGACTTTGTTTATTGCATAACTGAGACACCAAGTGAATATCTTTTTGGAACAAGAACTTCAATCTATTCGACTAAAAAAGAAACGTTAGAAACTAATAAGGTTTATAACTCAAACAAACCAATCTACTCAATCGCAATTGATGATAGCAATGACTTTATGGCATCTTCCATAAATGAGTTGATTTTAAGCAGAAATGGAAAATTACTCACACTAACAACTGACTATGGTAGTCAAGAAGAATACAATAATCAGAGTGGGATATTCTGGAATGGCAGTTTCTTTTTTGGTGGAATATCTGGCGTCAGTGCAATAAATAAAGTTAATGCAATATCTTATATTGAAGACAATGTTATAAACACTAATATCAGTGAGCTTTTAGTATTTAACAAAACTGTTAATATAGGCGATGAGCCACTAGGAAAAAGTATATCGAAATCAAAATCAATTGAGTTAAAATATTCAGACTATCCATTTACACTGAAGTTCAACTCTCCGAAGTCAAGCCATAAACATATTGAATACTTTTACAACCTAAATGGTCTATCAGATACATGGATTACTGCAAAAGGCACAAACTCTGCAACCTACACAAACCTCTCACCTGGTCATTATATTTTTAATGTATTTGGTGAGAACCCTGTCACCGGAGTAAAAGGTCCAGTAAATTCTCTTAATATTTATATATCCCCTCCGTGGTGGCTATCTTATTGGGCAAAATTAATTTATTTCATAACTGTTTTGCTCGTAGCTTTTTTTATTATAAAAGCTGTGTTACGAAAAAGAGAAGTGCAACGCCAAATAGCGCTCAGTGAAGAAAGATTAAAACTTTCCTTATGGGGAAGTGGTGATGAAATGTGGGACTGGGATATAGAAACTGGCAAAATTTTCCGCTCAAATATCTGGGGAGCACTTGAATTTCCGCGTGATGGACATCGCTCGGGTAAATCGGATGAGGAGAGTAATATACATCCAATGGATCAAGAACGTGTCCGAGAAGCGCTCAATAAGCATTTTTATGGTGAAACAGATCATTTCGAAGCCGCATACCGAGTTAAAGGTAAAGACGACAATTGGGTATGGATCCTAGACCGCGCCAAAATTGTAGAACGTGATGAAAAAGATAATGCCCTGCGAATGACTGGAACGATTAAAAATATTAGTCAATTTAAACAAAAAGAAGAGCAACTAAAACTCTTTGAAAAGGCTATTGAAAATATTTCGGAAGGCATGTTTATCCTCGACAGCGAATACCGTTTTGTCGAAGTTAATGAAGCTTGCTGTAAGATTTCATTACGTAACCGAACTGATTTTATTGGTAACTTACTCACATTTGATTTATATCCTGAAACCTTCTCCACCCAAATCAGGACCATGTTGAAACAACAAGGTCGCTGGGCAAATGAAGTAGAAGCCGCAAGAGGAGATAAAAGTCACTTCCACATGGAGCTCACTATCGATGCTATCTATGATGAGTTAGGCGAATTGTCACACTATGTCGGGGTTTTTTCGGATATTTCGAGACGGAAACAGCAAGAAGAAGAACTTAGAAAACTAACCAATAATGATCTTTTAACCGGACTACCTAATCGCTCCAACTTACAAGTGACCTTAAGTAACCTAGTGAATCGAGAAATAGCTCATGCGCTTATGGTGCTTGATCTTGATAATTTTAAACGTATTAATGATTCCCTAGGCCATCAAATTGGCGATACTTTATTAAAGCTCGTTGCTACCCGCATTAAGTCCTTACTTCCTAAAAATACCAGTATTTATCGTCTAGGCGGAGATGAATTCGCCATTGTATTAGATAAAGGCTCAGATATAAGCGCCAGCGCTGCGATTGCTAACCGTATTATCGAAGGGTTAAAACCCGCTTTTGAAGTGAGTAATGAACAACTAGTCCTAGGATTAAGTATTGGTATAGTGCTATTCCCAGAAGACGAGCAAAGCGAGCAAGCATTACTGAGGAAAGCTGACATTGCTATGTACCATGCTAAGTCAGCGGGGGGGAATTGCTATCAGTTTTATTCAGAGTCATTAAATCAACATGCGATTAGGCAGTTAGAAATAGAGAATCTCATCCGTGAAGGCTTAAAAGATGATCTATTTGAAGTTTATTATCAGCCTAAGGTTGATCTTAAGCGCGGTAAAATTGCAGGCATGGAGGCTTTAGTCAGATTAAATCATCCAGTACATGGCTTGATACCCCCAAATGATTTTATTCCACTTGCTGAAGAAAACGGCTTAATTGTTGAAATTGGTGAAATCGTCTTACGCAAAGCCTGTTTCGCAGCGCAGAAATGGCGTGAACAAGGAATATTCAGCGGCAGAGTCGCCGTCAATTTATCGTCACGTCAATTTGCACTCCCCGATATTCAACAGCGAATAGAGTCAATTTTAAGGCTCACCAAACTCCCCGCTTGTCACCTTGAATTAGAAATAACCGAAGGTACTGTCATTAAGCAGCCGGAAACGGCGATTATTGTCATGCAGCAACTGGCTAAAATGGGCGTTAGTTTGGCACTCGATGATTTCGGCACTGGCTACTCGTCTCTTTCATACTTAAAACGTTTCCCGATTCATACTTTAAAAATTGATAAAGCTTTTGTTGACGATATTGATAAGTCTGATCGCGATCTCAAAATGGTCGATTCTATTATCACTATCGCCCATAACATGGGGCTTTCTGTTGTGGGAGAAGGGGTAGAACAAGCAGCACAATTGAACATTTTACGGGCACTTAACTGTGAAGAGATCCAAGGCTATATCTTTAGTAAAGCTATAAAAGAGACCGAATTTACCCTGCTACTCCAAGAAGACATGATAAAGCCAAACACCAAAAGCAACATTAATTAATCATTTAACTCTCAATTAGATTTCGATTTACAACATTGGCACAACAAGTGCAATAGCACTATCAGTGTCAATAATAAATCAATATCAACTACCCTGAGAGATAATTAGAATGATTAAAGGAATATTCACTGTTGTAGCATTAACATCATCGCTTGCTGCTGTAAGTAATCTTACTTCCTTAGATAGCATAGATACCTTCTCAGCAGTACCTAATGTACGTTTTAAACAATCTGAAATTGCTGCCGTTCCAAATGTTCGCTTCAAACAAACTGAAGTTGCAGCCGTTCCAAATGTTCGCTTCAAGCATATTGAAGTTACTGCCGTGCCAAACGTTCGCTTCAAGCATATTGAAGTTGCAGCCGTACCAAATGTTCGCTTTAAACAATCTGAAATTGCTGCCGTTCCAAATGTTCGCTTCAAACAAACTGAAGTTGCAGCCGTTCCAAATGTTCGCTTCAAGCATATTGAAGTTACTGCCGTGCCAAACGTTCGCTTCAAGCATATTGAAGTTGCTGCCGTACCAAATGTTCGCTTTAAACAATCTGAAATTGCTGCCGTTCCAAATGTTCGCTTCAAACAAACTGAAGTTGCAGCCGTTCCAAATGTTCGCTTCAAGCATATTGAAGTTGCTGCCGTACCAAACGTTCGCTTCAAGCATATTGAAGTTGCTGCCGTTCCAAATGTTCGCTTCAAGCATATTGAAGTTGCTGCCGTACCAAATGTTCGTTTTACCGAAACAACTTTTGCTTAATAGAAATTTTTTATTAAGGAGCTAACATGCTAAATTCAATCAAAAAAGCACTCGGTTTATCCAAGCCAGCGCGTAAAAAAGTTAAGTTGCCAGAAGGCTTAAACCACCTTGAAGTGATTTCTGCGAAAGGTTGGTGGAACTAATTTAAGTCCTGTAGCCATGAGTCTAACTCGTGCACTGTGATGGAAAATTAGGCTAGAAACAATAAAGGGAGCATTAGCTCCCTTTAGTTTTACATAAGTAAAAAAGTATGAAAATACATAGCATTACATATTGATAGATTAGCTATTTAATATCCCTTCCTCACTACAACGGATTTTCCTCAAAGCTAAATGGCGGTGTGTCGTAAAGAGCGGATAAGCCAAAGGCCCGAGCACAAAACCCAGTAATGCCCAATGCGTAACAGAAAGGCCTGCGGTAAATGCAGCTAAGCCGAAGTACCAAGCCGAGATAAATGCGATAAAGATAACCAGTAAAGCCACAAATCACCTCTTTGAAAACAACTAAAAATCATAAATGTAGAGAAACTAATTCCCCATCAAAATGCGGATACGACTCGCTTAATTTTGCTGATTAATTCAATCTTAAAATACCGCTCTAACTGCACAATGAAAGGTTCTCCACACTGTGCAGAAACGAGCAGCACTCATTCATAGCTACGCTCTCAGCACAGAACACATAGCTCTGAACAATTAGCACTGAGCACTCACAGTACAGAAAACTGAGCACGGCTCTCTCGATCAAGCGCTCGGATTATACAAGACCCACATCTAAGTTATGAACATTTTTTAGGCAAAAACATGCCTTATGGCAATAAAAAAAGCGGCAATGATCTGCCGCTTTTTTGTTCAACCTTGATTGGCTAAGACATAGATTAACTATGACTTAGATTCACTGAAACTTAGAAAAAGTGCGCGTTTTCTTGAGCCATGGTTTTTAAGCGCTCACAAGGTTCGAATCTGTTACCGAATTGACTTTGATAACTTTCAAGGATGTTCACTAAGTTCGCGGCGCCCAAAGTGTCAATATAGTGGAATGGTCCACCGAGGAATGGTGGGAAGCCAATACCGAAAATGGCGCCAATATCACCATCTCTTGGTGATGCGATAATACCATCTTCTAAACAACGCACCGCTTCGTTGAGCATTTGTACGACACAACGCTCGGCAACCGCTTTTGCGTCTTTATTGGTGCCTGGCTTAATACCTAACACGCCATAAACACTCTCATCGACAGCTTTAGCTTTCTTACTCGATGCGCCGTATTGATAGAAACCTTTACCATTTTTACGGCCTTTACGATCGTCACTCAAAAGCTTGTCAAAAGCCGCTGGCGCTTTAAAACGTTCACCCAATTCTTTTTCGAGGATTGGTGAAATCTTAGCGCCCACGTCGATACCCACTTCGTCGAGTAAAGTAATAGGGCCCACAGGGAAACCAAACTTAACCAGCGCTTTATCAAGATGTTCAACACTTTGGCCTTCAAGTAATAATTGCGCGGCCTCGTTCATGTAGAGTGCAAGAATACGGTTCACGTAGAAACCCGCGCCGTCTTGCACCACTATCGGTGTTTTACCTTGCTTACGGGCAAATGCGACCGTGGTCGCAATGGTTTCTGGTGACGTTTTAGCATGGGCAATCACTTCCACCAGCGGCATTTTTTCTACTGGTGAGAAATAATGCAGTCCAATAACGTTCTCAGGACGTGTCGCCGCCTCGGCGATTTGGCTAATAGGCAAAGATGAGGTGTTTGACGCAAAAATAGTGTGCTCACCACACTCACGCTCAATGTCTTTCACCATTTGATGCTTAAGCGCTAAGTCTTCAAATACCGCTTCCACAACGATGTCGGCATCTTTAACGCCTTTATATTCAGTCGTTGTGGTCATCAGTGCCATTAGGTTGTCACGAGCAGCAGGCGTCATATGACGGCGCTTAACCCCTTTATCCAACAGCTTGTAGGCGTAAGCTAATGCATTACTTAAACCTTTTTCGCTGATGTCTTTGACACGAACGGGGATTTTAGCCTTGGTCGTTGTGACAGATGCGATACCGCCCCCCATTAAACCGCCACCTAAGATCACCGCTTTTTTCACTTTGCGCGGGCTTGCACCTTCAGCGCCGGTTTCTTTCTTCATGTCTGTGGTCGCGAAAAAAATACTGCGCAGCGCTTCAGACTCTTTCGATACCACTAATTCGGCAAAATGACTGGCTTCGACTTCTAGCCCTTTTTGCATGCCCTTAGCAATCCCTTGACGCACGCAGTCAATGATCTTGGCAGGCGCAGGATAATTACCTTGGGTTTTCTTTTCGACCTGCTTAGTCGCTTGATCGAAAATAATGTTACGGCCGAAACTCGTGCCTTCAAGCACTTGATTAACGAGTGACTTTTTAACTGGTTTCGGTGCACGTTTACCCGCAAGCGCCATCTCAACGGCGGTTTGTAACAGAATAGTCTGCGGCACAACATCATTCACTAAGCCCATTTTCAAGGCTTGTTTAGGACGAATTTGTTTACCGGTTAGCATCATATCTAAGGCGGTGGTAATGCCGACTAAACGTGGCAAACGTTGAGTCCCGCCGCCGCCTGGCAATAAGCCAAGTTGGACTTCTGGTACGCCGAGCATAGTCTTGCCATCGTCGCTACATACCCTTTGATGACAAGCTAAGGCTAACTCTAAACCACCGCCTAAACAGGCACCGTGGATTGCGGCAACCACAGGAATCGTTAAGGCTTCTAGCTCATTAAAAACCACATGGCCTTGCTGGGATAAGGCTTTGGCATCGCCAGCCGTTTCACAGGCATCGAGCATAGAAATATCTGCGCCCGCGACGAAAGAATCTTTTTTACCTGAGATCAGCACTAAACCGCGAATGCTCGAATCACTTTTGATCTCGGCCAGAATTTCACTGATTTCAGGGCCAAACTGCGCTTTTAGGGTGTTCATGGTTTCACCAGGAACATCCATAGTTAAAATAGCAATGCCGTCGTCGCGGCGGGTTAAATTAAAGGTCTTTTCCATGCCGATTACTCCACTTCCACTATCATTGCCACACCCAAACCACCAGCCGCACAGGCTGTTGTTAGGCCAGTTCCACCACCACGGCGCTTAAGCTCACGACACACTTGGGTGATCAAACGGGTTCCCGTTGCAGCAAAAGGATGACCATAGGCGAGCGAGCCACCGAGCACGTTAAACTTGCTCATGTCGATTTCACCAATGGCGCGGTTACGGCCAAGTTTTTCTTCGGCAAATTTTTTCGAAGCAAACATCTGCATATTCGCTAATGTCTGCGCCGCAAAGGCTTCATGCATTTCAATCAGGGTAAGATCTTCAAGCTCCATTCCAGCACGTTTCAGCGCCAGTGGCGTCGCGTAAGAGGGCCCCATCAGCATGTCTTGCCACACATCAATGGCGCTAAAGGCATAGCTCTTAATGTAACCAATTGGTTGATAACCTAAGGCTTTCGCTCGACCTTCGCTCATCAGGATAATCGCTGAGGCACCGTCAGTCAGTGGCGTACTGTTGGCCGCCGTCACAGTACCATGTTGTTTATCGAATGCAGGACGCAGCTTAGCGTATGACTCCAGTACCGAGTTTTCGCGGATATTGTTATCGCGATCGATAAACTGTTTATACGGCGGCACATGGGCAACCATCACTTCGTCACGAAGATGGCCCGAAGCCCAAGTTTCACTCGCTAAGGTGTGCGAGCGGTGCGCTAAAGCATCTTGATCGGCGCGGCTAATATTGTAGGTTTTTGCCATTTGCTCAGCGGTTTGTCCCATAGACAAGCCCGTTGAGTACTCGGCAACCGCAGGCGGTACAGGTAATAAATCTTTAATGCCTAAACGACGGAAAATTTGTAGTTTTTGCCCAAAGCTACGGGCTTTATTCAGATCGACTAACGCATGGGCTAATTTTTTCGACACGCCGATAGGCAAGACAGATGAAGAGTCGGCGCCGCCCGCAATACCGATTTCGATATTGCCCGTCATGATAGATTCGGCCACGTTTACGGCAGATTGAAAGCTCGTCGCACAGGCGCGAGTGACACTATAGGCATCGGTCGACACATTCATGCCAGTACCGAGTACGATTTCACGGGCGATGTTAGGTGCAGCGGGCATTTGCACCACTTGTCCATAGACCAGCTGCTCAATCAGCTTAGGGTCCAGTTCAGAGCGCGCCAATAATTCATTAACCACCATTTTGCCCATATCGAGCGCCGATACACCGTGAAATGCCGTGGCTTGTTTTGCAAATGGCGTTCTTAAACCCGCTACAATTGCGATACGCTCGCCCTTGGCGTTCGTAACCTGTTGTCTATCACTCATTTGTCACCCTCTTTATGTGCGCAATCGCTGAGAGATTTCAGGCGGCGCTAGCTATTTCCGTGTTTGACCCATTGTTTTACGGCGAAAAACGCCTAATAACAGGTCTGACCATTAAAGTGTGATCTGATTCTAACTTCTTGTCAGCAAGTTTTAAACACCTGTTTGTTTTTTTAACACTAGCCAAACCCTAAGGGAATTCTTTACCATATCCGTTGTCTATAGCCCACACACGCATTTTCAACATAATAAAACGAGTAGCATCATGCCTTTGAGTCGCTTCCATGCATTACGCACTTACCTAAATAAGGTTGTTTTAGGGCAGCCAGTATTGACCGAAAATCTGCTCATTGCCTTAATTGCCAATGGCCACTTATTAGTTGAAGGTCCACCGGGACTGGCCAAGACCCGTGCGGTGAAAGCCTTATGTGACGGGGTTGAGGGCGATTTCCACCGCATTCAATTTACCCCAGATCTGCTGCCTGCCGATTTAACCGGCACAGATATTTATCGCTCGCAAACCGGCACTTTCGAGTTTGAAGCCGGACCGATTTTCCACAATTTGATCTTGGCGGACGAAATTAACCGCGCCCCCGCCAAAGTACAATCGGCCTTATTAGAAGCCATGGCCGAAGGTCAAGTCACCGTCGGTAAGCACAGTTATAAGCTGCCACCGCTGTTTTTAGTGATGGCAACCCAAAATCCATTAGAAAACGAAGGCACTTATCCCCTGCCCGAAGCACAGCTTGACCGTTTTTTAATGCACTTGAATCTTGATTACCCGAGCGGCGAGACTGAAATCGAAATTCTGCGCCAATCCCGTAAAGAAGCACTCACCCACGAATTGCCGACCACTGAGCCGATTGCACAAGCAGATGTGTTTGCCGCCCGTGACGAAGCCATGGAAATCTATCTCGCCGAGCCACTCGAAAAATACATAGTCGAGATCGTTATGGCGACCCGCGAACCTTTACGTTACAGCGAAGACTTAGCGAAATGGCTTGAGTACGGTGTCAGCCCACGCGCCACTATTTCGTTAGAACGCTGCGCCCGCGCCCGCGCTTGGCTGCACGAGCGAGACTTTGTTTCACCGGAAGACATTCAAGCCGTTGCACCGAATGTGTTAAGACACAGATTATTACTCAGCTACCAGGCACAAGCCGAAGGCGTCAGCCGCGATCAGGTGATCAATCACATCTTGAGTCAAGTAGCAGTACCTTAACGGTGAAGATAAAGGTGAAATAAGATGAGTGACACTGCGCGACTCTCAGCCTCGGCCGATGGCTTGCCGCTGTTTGCCGATGGCTTGCATTTAACCGAGCAAGAGCTGCTGGCGTGCCAAAATATCGCCCGTGCTATGCCCGAGCGTTACAGCCGTGCCCGCGCTAATTTAGCGGGCCATCGCAGCAGCTTAATCAAAGGCCGCGGGATGGAGTTTGCCGAGGTGCGCCACTATCAACAGGGCGACGATGTGCGCACCATTGATTGGCGCGTTACCGCTCGCACGGGCAAAACCCACACTAAGTTATTTGTCGAAGAACGTGAGCGCCCTATTCTGTTGTTAATCGACTTGAGCCAAAGTCTCTATTTTGGATCAAGTTTATTGCTGCAATCGGTGCAAGCAGGACACTTAGCAACCACCTTAGGTTGGAATGCCATTAACCATGGCGATAGACTCGGCGCCTTGATCGCGTGCGAGTCTGAGCATCTAGAGCTTAAACCCCGCAGCCGTCGTCAGGGCATATTGCAATTGATCTCAGGTCTGCGCCGTGTGCATGAGAATCAACTCAATCATGTTGGCAGTGGCCAGCGCGATCCTGATCATATTCTGCGCGCGTGTCAGCGATTACAACGTATCGCTAAACCCGGCTCCTTGGTGTGGATAGTGACAGATGGCAGCCATTTTAGCCCCCAATGTATCGCGCCTCTCACTGAGCTTAAGCGTCATTGCGATGTGGGCGCCTATCTTATTACCGATCCCCTGCGCCAAGGGACACTGCCGTTACCGCACAACTTTAGTTTGCCAGTACGGGATGGGAATGAGGACTTAGTGCTCACCCGCCACAGTTATCAGGCATGGCTCGACATTCAGCTGCGTCAGCAAAGAGACTTTATCGCCATGATGCAGCAACTGCGCGTGCGCACCCAGCTCATCGATGCGGGTGCTCCCCTAGCCCATCAATTGGAATTATTGCGTTAACTATGGATCCAGCAACAGTGAATTCAGAAATAGTGACACCAGTGATAGCAAATCCACAGGCTGCGGTCCCCATTGCTTCGGCGACGCCAAACCCTGCGCTGGCGGATCTGCAGGATATCATTCATCCCGATCCAATCGGCGCTTGGCCTTGGGCAATCGGTTATTGGTTGGTCCTCGCGCTAGTGATTGCCCTCATCACACTCTTAGTTATCTGGCTAAGAAAACGCGCCCGTGACTTCGCGCCGAAAAAAGCCGCGAAACAGTTACTTAATCAGCTCGATAAACAAGCGCCGTCCTATGTCTCTGACGTCAATAGCCTATTAAAGCGCACCGCCATGAGTTATATCAGCAGAGATGCAATAGCCTCCTTAGATGGTGAAGCTTGGGCGACTTGGCTAGACAGCTATTTACCCGCGCCTAAACGCCAACGTATCGGCCACTTGTTGGCCAAACGTCACCAGCCAACGCCGTTAACCTTAGCTGAAGCCAATGAGTTACATGAACTCGCACAAGCTTGGTTGGCATCGAAAGCAACACTGAGTGCGCCTCTGCCGAATCTTGTTCAAGTAAAGGACTACGTTCAAGCGAGTGGCGACGCTCAAGCTAAAAGCCAAGCGCCAATCCAGCCAGCTGACACCCAACAACCGGAGGCACAATGTTAACGATTGCATGGCCTTGGCTATTGATATTACTGCCTTTACCTTTAATTTTTTGGCGCCAACAAACCGTACAAGTGGATGGTGGCCGGCTACAACTCCCCGGAATAAGCCAAACAGGCAAACAAAGCTTAGCGGCTAACACGCGCCAGAGTCGCAAACGCTACTGGCTGATGTGGTGCCTGCTAGTGCTCACTATTGCTCGTCCGCAATGGCTAGGTGACCCTATCGAACTGCCAAGCCAAGGCCGCGATCTGATGATGGCGGTGGATTTATCCGGCAGTATGCAGATTGAAGACATGGTGGTAAATGGCAAAACCGTCGACCGTTTCACCTTAATCCAACACGTCGTCAGTGACTTTATCGAGCGCCGCAAAGGCGACCGTATCGGTTTAATTCTCTTTGCCGATCACGCCTATTTGCAGGCGCCGCTCACCCAAGATAGACGTTCAGTGGCGCAGTTTTTAAAAGAAGCACAAATCGGCTTAGTTGGTAAACAAACCGCCATAGGTGAAGCCATAGCGCTGGCGGTAAAACGCTTCGATAAAATGGACGAGAGTAACAGAGTGTTGATTTTATTGACCGACGGCTCTAACAACGCGGGCAATATTGAGCCAGAGCAGGCGGCGCAAATTGCCGCTAATCGTAAAGTTACCATTTACACTGTCGGTGTCGGTGCCGATGTGATGGAGCGCCGCACACTCTTTGGCCGCGAGCGGGTTAATCCCTCGATGGATCTGGATGAAAACCAGCTTAAGCATATCGCCGAAGTCACCCACGGTCGTTATTTCCGCGCCCGCAACAGCCAAGAGCTAGACCAGATTTACCAAGAAATCGATAAACTCGAACCTGTAAGTCACGATCAGTTAAGCTATCGTCCGCAGGCAGATTTGTTCTATTGGCCGCTGGCACTGGCGTTACTGACGAGCCTGTGGATTGCCTTAGGTCAATTACCATTCTTTGCAGCGCGCCGCGTTAAACCCTCTGTCGCAACCACTTCACAGGGGAACATTAAATAATGAGCCTACATTTTATTCGCCCCGAATGGCTACTCGCCCTAGTGCCACTGGCTTTAGTGTTGTTGAGTTTATGGCGACAACACGAGAGCCACAGCGCGTGGAATCGTTATATTGCGCCGCACTTAGCCAAAATATTGGTCACCCAAGGCAGCAAGAAATCCCGCCGTCCGCTGCATTTATTAGCTTTCACTTGGCTGATTGCGACTTTTGCGCTCGCCGGACCTGCCGTAAATAAACAGTCCTTACCTGTGTTTGCCGCCGAGCAAGGCCGCGTACTGGTGATGGACATGTCTGTGTCTATGTTCGCTACCGATCTTGCACCAAACCGGTTAACCCAAGCTAAATTTAGGGCTACGGATCTCCTGCGTAATCTTAAAGAAGGTGAAACAGGTTTAGTCGCCTTTGCTGGCGATGCCTTTACTATCAGCCCGTTAACGCGCGATACCGGCACGCTACTCAATTTATTGCCGACCTTAAGCCCTGAAATCATGCCCGTTCGTGGCTCAAACTTAGCGGCAGGTTTAACCCAAGCTAAAACGCTACTGGCTCAGGGTGGGCATATTCGCGGTGATATTATCGTGATGACAGATGGCATAACCGCAGCCCAATTTGATGACGCTAACTCGGCATTAAGTGGCACGCAATATCGCCTTGCCGTCGTCGCTTTTGGTACCAGCCAAGGCGCGCCAATACGTCTACCCGATGGACAATTGCAGCGCGACAGTAGCAATGAGGTCGTTGTGGCCAGCACTGACTTTGGCCTGCTGCAAAAACTGGCAGCGGATAACAAAGGCGTGTTAATCCAAAATCGCACCGACGGCAATGATCTGGCCCAATTACAACATTGGTTAAGTGATACGGGCGATGCCAAAGCCACAAATCTTGACGGTGAAACCTGGCAGGATCTCGGCCCTTATCTCGCCCTGCTATTACTGCTGCCCGCCCTTTTCAGCTTTAGGCAAGGAATCGTGGCAAGCGTTGGATTTGCCACTCTCATTGGCGGCTTACTGTTCGCGGCCGCGCCTCAGCCTGCCCATGCCAGTGTGTGGGACAATGCCTGGGACAATGTGTGGAAAACGCCAGATCAGCAAGCGATGCAGGCCTATCAGTCCCAAGATTATGCCAACGCCGCTAAGCAGTTTGAGTCACCCCAGTGGCGTGGCAGCGCCCAATATAAGGCCGGTGATTATGAGCAAGCGCTGAAAACCTTCGAGCAAGATAGCTCAGCCCAAGGCCTCTACAATCAAGGCAATGCGTTGATGCAACTCGGTAAACCCGATAAGGCTAAGGAGCGCTATCAAGCCGCACTTGAAAAACAAGCCGATTTCCCTGCGGCAAAGGCCAACCTTGAACTGGCTGAAAAGCAATTGAAAGAGCAGCAAAAGCAGCAAGGTAAAAACGATCAACAGGATAAAAACCAAGATCAACAAGGCGATCAGCAGTCCGGTGATTCCAATTCAGGTGACCAACAATCTGGCGACCAACAATCCGGTAATCAGCAGTCGCAGGATAAACAACAATCTGACCAAGATAGCGCTCAGAAAGATAAGCAAGATCAAGCGGGACAAGAGTCTCAGGATCAACAGGACAATGCCAATCCTGAGCAAAGCTCTGAGCAGCAAAAAGCGGATGAGCAACAGTCTGAGCAAGATAAGCAAAATGGCAATGCTCAGGACAAGCAAGATGAAGCTCAGCAAGATCCCGCGAAAGATAAAGCGCAACAGGATCAACAAGCCAAGCAGCAAAATGCCGAGCAGGATGCAAAGGACAATTCACCAGTAGATAATGAAGCTAAGATGCAGGCGCAGGCTAACGCCGATGCCGAGGAGCAAAAATCCGCTGAACAAGCAAAGCAAAGCGTTGGCGCCAAAGAAGCTCCAGAGCAAAATGCGCAAGATAAACAAGAGGCTGCTATGAGTGATTCTGTCGAAGCGCCGCCCACCAATAGCGAACCGCTTCCCGCAGAAATGCAGCGAGCACTGAGGGGCGTGAGTGAAGACCCCCAAGTGTTACTTCGCAATAAAATGCAGTTGGAATATCAAAAACGCCGTCAAAATGGCCAAATATCAAAGGATAACGAACAGTGGTGATCAGACAATTTTTTATCCTGCTACTCCTTGCCATCGGAGTGGCCCATCCCGCCTTTGCACTCAGCAAAATTGAGGCATCGGTCGATCGTAATCCTGTGATGGAGGGTGAATACTTTGTGCTCAACATCAGCGTCGATGATGAAATCGATACTGGCAAACTAGACACATCCGCCCTCCTGAAAGACTTTATTGTTGGCCGCACCAGCGTGAGTCGCAGCACACAGATCATGAACTTCGATGCGGTCAAAGAGACTCGCTGGCAAGTGTTGCTCGCGCCAAAACAAAAAGGCCAGTTAACCATTCCAGCCTTTACTATTGATGGCATCAGCTCGGCGCCGATCCCACTCAAAGTGGTCGAAACGGGTAGCCAGCCCGCACAGATGAATAACCTATTCATCGATGCCAAAGTGTCAACTGACGAGGCCTATGTCGGGCAGCTCATTACCTACAAGGTAAAACTCTATCTGGCGGTAGAATTACAAAGGGGCGTATTGAGCGCACCTGTCATCGAAGGCGCGCAGATCAAACAAATCGGCGAAGATAAGGATGGCTCAGAGATAGTCGATGGCCGTCGTTACCGCGTGATTGAACGCACCTATGGCATCATTCCCGACTTACCCGGCCAAGTGAACATCAAAGGCGCAACCTTTGCGGGCGATGTGCTAGTTGAATCCCAACGCCGCGGCGGCATGTTTGGCTTTAATGAAAGCCGCCCAATGCAAGCGGGCGCGCCCTCACTCACAGTGCAAGTGAATCCTGCACCGACAAGTTTCCAAGGCCAATGGCTAGTTGCCGATTTAGTGGTGTTAAAAGAGAACTTCCCTGAGGATATTAAAGAATTTACCGTCGGCAGCCCTATTACTCGCACTATTACTTTATTGGCTTCCAATGCCGATGAAAATAGCCTGCCAGATATAGTGCAAACCCTGCCTAATGAACTGAAGTCATACCCTGAAAAACCTCAGCGACAAACCTTTGTGCGCGATGCACAAATTGTCTCCCAGTACAGTATTACGTCGGCAATCGTTCCCAGCAAAGCGGGAACATTTACCCTGCCCGAAGTCAAAGTGCCTTGGTGGAATCCGCACCTTAAACGTCAAGAAACCGCGACGCTCCCCGCACGCACAATAGTGGTAACTGGCGGTGCCGTCACAGACGCGCCCGCCCAAGCCGCTTGGCAAGCAAATTCAGCGGCCGACAACAATGACTCCTGGATGATTAAGGTGTTTGCTGCGCTATGGCTGATCACTCTCGTCGCTTGGATCATCACTTTAATCGCTTGGCGCCGCGCTTTAAAAAACCAATCGGCCGCCCCGACTGCCCTTAACGCTTCAATGAGTTCAGCACAATCAGTAAATGCTGCGGGCTTACAGGGATTGGAGCAAGCCTGCGCCAGTGGCGATGTGAGCCGCATTATGTTGCAGTTACAGCGCTACTTCAGCGAGTTACAGCAAGCGCCTATGACACTCGATAAAATTGCCGAGCAGTCACCGCAACTCGCACAGGCGATACAGCAACTGCAAATTGCCGCCTATAGTGCGAAGGCCGATGCCAACAGCCATACTGACAGTGCAAATACTAACAAGCTGACCGTAGAGTGCGCCGCGTTGCTTAACGCGGTTAAGGCCTGTGAGCATAAACATTCAGCACCTAAATCAGCGCCATTAAGCCCACTGAATCCTAAGTAAATTATGGGGTTAATGACAAAGAAGCGAGCTCAACTATGCTAAACATTCAGCCAACAAGCCGAAAAAATAAAAATGTTTGCTAACTGGCGTAAGAAATCCGTCGAGCCCGCGGTCTCTTCTGACATGCTAAGTAAACAACGACGATACAACAGCCTAGTCAAGGCGCTACATGCTGACATCTTCCGCTACGCCTACTGGTTATGCGGCGATAAACACGTGGCTGAAGACATTACCCAAGAAACCTTCTTGCGGGCGTGGCGCTCTTTGGATTCCCTCAAGGATGATAAAGCGGCGAAGGCATGGCTGATCACGATTCTTAGGCGTGAGAATGCACGGCGTTTCGAGCGTAAACAGTTCGATTATTCCGACGTTGAGCAAGATACCTTAGAGGACAATATCTCCAATAGCAGTGAAGAGCAGACCGAGCAATATCTGATCCGTCGGCAAATTGGCAAGCTGGATATCGAATACCGCGAGCCACTCTTACTGCAACTGATTGGTGGCTTTAGCGGCGATGAAATTGCCGAGCTGATGGAGCTCAATCGCAACACCGTAATGACGCGTTTATTTCGGGCGAGGAGCCAATTGAAAGAATTACTTGAGAAGAATGATGTGAGAGGTCAATCCAATGGATGAGCTTAAATTTAGACGTCAAGCTTATGAAGATCCTCATAATCAAGATGCTGATTTTCTGGCGCAAATTAATGCTAAGCCAGAAAACCAAGCCTTAATCAATGAGCTCAAAAACCTTGATGCCAAACTGACAAATGCATTGAAAGTAGAGGTGGCGGACGATCTCGCCGATAAACTGATTTTGCGTCAGCAGTTACAACAACACCATAAACACCGCCGTCAGACGGGCTTTTTAGTGGCGATGGCGGCCTCGGTGGCATTTGTGGTGGGGATCAGTTTTAGTCTATTGCGTTTAGGGCCAATCGATTTAGCCGAACATGCACTGGCCCATGTCTACCATGAAGGTGTTGCTTTACAGGTGGATCAAAACGTCAACTTTAATCAGGTCAATGCGCAGCTCGCGTCGATGAAAGACTTTGGCAATGCCAAGTTCACCCAACAACCGGGCAAAGTGTATTACACCTCCTATTGCGATTTTCAAGGGGTGAAAAGCCTGCACTTAGTGCTACAGGGCGAGCAAAGCAAGGTCACACTCTTTATCGTGCCACTCGAAAAACGTATGGTGTTAGACAAAACCTTCGCCGATGGCAAATACCAAGGAATGGGCTTTGAAACACCCGATGCGTTTATTTTACTTATAGGTGAAGATAAAGCAGACCTTAGCTATGTAAAAGACGAAATCAAGAACACCTTCATCTAACCCCATCTTATCTCGGCTATTTTTAAATTAACCTCCGATATTTTCACGCGATCGGAGGTTAGATTTTAATCACACTTCTATCTGCTAATGGGCGATTGTTCAAACATCTGGTAGCATGCTTGCCACTTTTAATAATAACAAGATGGGAAAAGGCAAGATGACGATTGAAACCCCGATTTTAATCACATTTGTTGGTTACTTAGTATTGATGATGGGCATAGGTTTTTGGGCTTACCGTGCTACCGATACTGTTGATGATTATATTTTAGGTGGCCGCAAAATGGGCCCCGCTGTGACCGCACTCAGTGTGGGTGCATCCGATATGTCAGGTTGGCTGTTACTGGGTTTACCCGGCGCAGTTTACTTAGGCGGCTTAGGTGAAGCTTGGATTGGCATAGGATTAATTTTTGGCGCTTGGCTAAACTGGCTATTTGTCGCCAGACGACTGCGTATTTACACTCAACTCGCCGATAACGCCCTCACCTTACCGGATTTCTTCGAGAAACGTTTCCACGATACCCAGGGCTATCTCAAGCTCGTCTCCGCAATCACTATTTTAGTGTTTTTCACTTTCTATGCTTCCTCAGGCATGGTCGGTGGCGCGATTCTATTTGAAAAAGTCTTTGGTCTCGATTACACAGTGGCGCTGGTGATTGGCTCAGCCATCATAGTCGGTTATACCTTTATTGGTGGCTTCTTTGCTGTGTGTTGGACAGACTTCTTTCAAGGCTGTTTGATGCTTGTCGCCCTCTTAATCGTCCCCTTTGCCGTTTTCTCTCATCCTGAAAGCCACGCCGGAATTGAAACTATCGATCCTGCGATGTTAGCCTTGGTCAGCGACAAAACCACAGTGATAGGCATGTTGTCTTTACTCGCATGGGGTCTTGGCTATTTTGGTCAGCCGCATATTTTGTCGCGCTTTATGGCGATAGGCAGTGCCGATGCCCTGCCCTTATCGCGCCGTATTGCCATGAGCTGGATGGTCTTATCTTTAATTGGCGCTTTAGCCACAGGTATTGCCGGTTCTCTGTATTTCGCTAACGCCCCACTAGCGAATTCAGAAACGGTATTTATTCATTTAGCCCAAGCCGCGTTTAATCCTTGGATTGGGGGTCTACTTATTGCGGCCATTTTGTCGGCCATCATGAGCACTATCGATTCACAGTTGCTGGTGTGCTCAAGCGTGATCACTGAAGATTTCTACCGTAAATGGTTACGCCCTCAAGCGGATGATCGCGAGTTGATGATGGTCGGTCGCATGGGCGTGCTGGCGATTGCCGTGATCGCAGGCATCATTGCCCTCAATCCTGAAAGCAGTGTATTAAGCCTTGTGAGTTATGCTTGGGCAGGCTTTGGTGCGGCCTTTGGTCCTGTGGTCTTGTTATCGCTATTTTGGAAGCAATACAGCCGTAATGGTGCCATCGCCACTATTATTGTCGGCGCATTAACAGTCGTGATTTGGAAGCAACTTACGGGAGGGATTTTCGAGTTATACGAAATCCTGCCAGGATTTGTATTTGCCACATTTGCCGGTATTTTGGTGAGCAAATTGTCTGCACCGAGTGAAAATGTAACAACAGAGTTCGAACAATTTAAGTCTGCACTCTAGTTTTGACACGCTTGTATAACTTAAAAAGCGCACACTTGTGCGCTTTTTACATTTTGTATCCTTTTAAATACTCAACACACAATTACAAACCGTTAACGTCAATTGAAACCTACCGTTAAACCCAAAGCCCTTCATATCAAGCATCTGGCCAGACCATTCAAGCGTACTAAAGTTCAACCTCTGTTTTAAAGGTTTTTAATTAACTGAAAATTAACAATTTTCACATCTGGTCGGACTTGTTGAGGGTAGATTCAGTCCATAAGATGCCGAAGACTAATAAATGGATTTAAAGACTTTCGGCTGACTAGGACCGAATAAAAATCCAATACTTATAAAAAATAGAGAGAATTATAATGAAAACATTCAACAAGACACTCATTGCCGTTTCTGTCGCATTAGCAAGTACTCAAACCTTAGCTTCAGGTTTTCAACTCAACAGTCAATCAGCCACAGGTATGGGCCGTGCATTTGCTGGTGATGCGGTTATTGCCGATAACGCTTCTGTGTTATCACGTAACCCTGCTGCTATGGCATTATTCGATAAAGATGCGATCTCATTCGGCTTAACTTATGCCGATATTACTGTTGATGTTAAAGACGTTAACTTTGCCGGTGGTGCCGTTGACTTAGGCAGCATCGATGATGCGGGTAGCTCTAAAATTATCCCTAATATTTTCTACATCCACCCAATCGACGATAAGTTCGCCGTGGGCTTTGCTGCGTTTTCTAACTTTGGTACCGGTACCGATGCCAGCTCACTTTCAAAGAGTTTACCAGCAGGCTCACCAGCACCTTATGATTTACTTGGCGAAACAGAAGTCACAACGGTTAACTTTAACACCAGCCTTTCATACCGTATTAATGACATGTTCAGTATCGGTGCGGGTGTGGATGCCATCTACGGTGAAGGTCGTTTAACCCGTAACATGGGCACTACGCCTTTAGTTGACGTCGACGCTGACGGCTGGGCCTTCGGTGGTATAGTGGGTGCCACGATTGAGCTAGATAAAGATAACCGTTTCGGTATCAGCTATCGTTTCAGCCCAACAGTGAATGTTAAAGGTGATGTCAATACAATTACATCAAACACTTTACCAAATGTTGGTAAAGTGAATGTTGCCACCAGTTTTGATAGTTTAGATGTACCACTCGCCGATATTTTCCAATTTGCAGGTTTCCATCAGCTAACGTCTAAATTTGCAGTGCACTACACAGCGCAACACACCCAATGGGGTAATTTTGACCAAATCACTGCTAAAGATGGTGTAGCAACTATTCTACCCGGCCAAACAGGCGCTGGTATGTCTATGGATATTGGTGACAAGGCTCTGAAAGAATACCAATGGAAAGATTCATGGTTATTCAGCCTAGGTGGTACTTATACTATCAACGAACAATTCACCGTTCGTGCAGGTTATATGCATGACCAAGGCGTTGTGGACGAAATTAGCTCAATTTCATTCCCAGACTCTGACCGTAACTGGTACACAGCGGGTATGAGCTACCACATCAACCCACAAAACACCGTTGACTTTGGTATCGCTTATATTAAAGGTGAAAAAGTTCACCTGATCGAAAACAGCTCTATCACAGGCATAGGTCCTGTGAATGCAATTACTGAATCAAGCGGTATGTACTACTCAGTTCAATACAGCTACCAGTTCTAAGCTAAACGCTTAATCCTAAAAGCCGCATTTTTTGCGGCTTTTTTGTATCTTAA
>NZ_VXCT01000049.1:0-36921 GCF_052850535.1 Shewanella sp. 1180_01 | reverse complement strand
GCGTCTGAGGTTTGTAAAAATCAGCCTAATACCATTTACATTAATTATATGTCTAATTGATTATCACGTTATAATCATGAAGAACATGCATAATCCCAACATCGCTGCCTTAGTTAAATCAAAGAAATGCGCATACGTTTGCGCGAATCCGTGTGTGCCGCTCATAAAGTTATTACAGACTGCTCTTGGCGTTCACTGGCTAGGTTAGTTAACACTTAACTGAGGCGTTAAAGTGTATCTCTTTGATGGGTGAGGTGCGTAAAGAGCATTTCATATTTAGTTGCAGTTGCTAGAGATAGGTTTTAACCGACGTTTCTAATGAGCCATTACTTGTTAGTGAGCCTATATATTTCGGTAGTCGTTGGATTGGTCAAGATAAGCGCACCGAACACAACAAAGTGCGCTTAAATTGATTGAGGCTTACTGGGTGTGTTCTGAATGCTTACGGTGGAGTACTTCGAGTAGTTCATCTTCGAGTTCGAAGCGAGTTTCCATGTTATGGGCAAGCTCAGATAAATCTTTATCGAGTTGATATAGCACGAGATCGTCTTGGGTTTCGGCATATTTATCGTTGAAGTCTAATGCCGCATTCGTGGTTGGGGTGATCTTTGGCAATACTTGTTGCGCGAGCGTTTTGCTCGATTCGCCATACTCACTACAGGCATTAACGACTCTGTCATAGACTTCGAAATGTCCTTCTGAGACATAGTCGACTAATAAGTCACAGAAAGATTTAACGTGTTCGAACGAGGGCAGCGATTTTTCTGATTTACCGTAAGGCGGAAGTCCGGCAATTTGGCAGTAATGCACTAACAGTTTTCGACGGTTTTTTAGCCATTGATCAATAAGCTTATTTGAACCGCCCCACTTCTGTTCTGCTTTTTCGAGTTCTCTCAGCATGATGCATTCCATTTAAGTGCCAGCACATAACTCTAATGTAGGGACAAGTCGCTAATCGATCAACTCTTTTCATGCGAATTTGCGTGAATGACGAAATGGACAAACCAGCTGTTTTGCATCAAAAAATGCAAATAAAAAGCCCAACGATAGAAACCTATCGTTGGGCGAGTAAAGTTTATAGCAGGCTCGATGCGACGAGCTTCTTGATTGTTCTTGCTAGCGCAGACTTTTTATACCAAAGGCTGGGAACCGACGCAACTTTTTTCTGTCTGAGTGTGACTTCGTTACGAATAAATGAGCAGTATGTTATCTGGATAACATTTTCCGGTTTATGTGGTCAAATCGACGCCAGCGATGGGGAATAGCTCACATAAATTAGCACATAAAGGTTACATTATTCGCGTAAATGCTAAACTACCGACCCAGCGGATCTCAATAAGACTAGGAACCAAGCCCAATGGCAGAATTAAAGAATGATCGTTATTTACGCGCCCTACTAAAAGAGCCAGTCGATGTGACCCCTGTGTGGATGATGCGTCAAGCTGGCCGTTATCTTCCTGAATATAAAGCTACGCGCGCACAAGCGGGTGACTTTATGTCTTTGTGTAAAAACCACGAGCTTGCCTGTGAAGTCACGCTGCAACCTCTACGCCGATATGATCTTGATGCGGCGATTCTGTTTTCCGATATTTTAACTGTGCCTGATGCTATGGGTTTAGGTTTGTATTTTGAGGCGGGTGAAGGCCCACGTTTCGAGCGCCCTACAGACACTATCGATGCAATTAAAAAGCTATCAATCCCAGATCCAGAAGATGAGCTTGGCTATGTGATGAAAGCCGTGAGCACTATTCGCCGTGAGCTTAATGGCGCAGTGCCGTTAATTGGCTTTTCTGGCTCGCCATGGACCTTAGCCACTTATATGGTTGAAGGTGGCTCGAGCAAAACTTTCGAAAAAATTAAAAAGATGGCTTACGCTGAGCCAATGGCATTACACATGCTGTTAGACAAGCTAGCTGATTCAGTGATCTTATACCTGAATGCCCAAGTCGCCAACGGCGCACAATCTTTGATGATTTTTGACTCATGGGGCGGTGCGTTATCGCACTCAGCTTATCGTGAGTTCTCTTTACATTACATGCAGAAGATTATTGATGGTCTGACACGCTTTGCCGATGGCCGTAAAGTGCCAGTGACGCTGTTCACTAAAGGCGGCGGTTTATGGTTAGAAGCCATGGCAGAAACAGGTTGTGATGCGCTCGGTTTAGATTGGACGGTAGACATTGCCGATGCCCGTCGCCGTGTAGGCCATAAAGTGGCCCTGCAAGGCAACATGGACCCTTCAATGTTGTATGCCCCTATTCCACGCATCGAAGAAGAAGTGCGCCATATCCTAGCAGGTTATGGTGAAGGTACTGGTCATGTATTTAACTTAGGCCATGGTATCCATCAGCATGTCGATCCTGAGCATGCTGGCGCCTTTATTAAGGCGGTTCACGCACAATCAAAGCAATACCATAAGTAATTTTCAGATTTGCGAAAACTGGCCCGCTTGCGGGCCAGTTTTATTTCTGACATTTAGAGTTGATAAAATTGAAAATTTCTCGCGCAGCTATCTTTATGGATTTGCCTTTATGGATTAGCGTATGCGGTGGTTTATCTCGTCGGCAAGCTTAATGAGTATTACGTTAAAAAAACAACTTCAGTACTCTCTTGTTACACCTGATTTATCGTATAGGGTCTGGATAAAATAAATGTCGTCAGTGTTTATTAATCAATTTAATGTGTTAAATCAAAGCGCTTAAGTTGATTTAATTGCATAATAATGTCTACTTTAGCAACGACTAAAGCTAAGTGATGTTTAATACTATTCGCAAATGAGATATGTTGCATGGCGCAGTGAAGGATTATGCGAAGCCGTCGATCGATTTAGTCATAATAAGCCGTGGTATGAGATGCACATTGGCAAGAAAATATTGGTATTTATTGCGGGCTTTTGTCTCCCTGCGGTGGTAGTTGTCTCCTATTGTCTGGGTTGTTGGTATGACCATCGCGTCGAGCTATTGCGCCAAGACAGCGCTAACCGTGAGCTTGCTAATATCCAGCAGCAGTTTCACATTGATGTCGACCGCTTAACCTTTCTCACGAATATCTACGCCTTACCTTTGTCTCAGTTAGACGAAGAGCAACTTAAGAAACTAGAATCCTCGTGGCACGATAGTTCTATGTCGGCCAACCTCAGTTGGTATATTTTACGCCAAGGCGAGCTGCACACTTTTTTCCCCAATGCACATCCTTTTTCCTCTGATAAGCTGCAGGAAATCGCCAGCGCTATCATCAATGCTAATAAACCCAGTGTGGCAGGCGCTTATTTGATTGGTGAGCAGACTTATGTCATCACCGCCGTGGCTTCTGCGCCTAATGAGTCTGTGCTGCTAGTGCGCCAGTTGACTAATAATGACTTACTAGAGTATGCGCAGGCCTTATTGGTGACTAAAGTGACTATGAGTCACTCTAACGCTGTCACGGCAAGTGTTGAGGGCGTTCATAGTGACACCATTGAAATCCCCAGCCTGTTAAAAGACAAACCTGTTTACCTGCAAGTGCAGTTCTCCGAGGGTCCGTTCCAAGAGGTGAAATTTAAGCTCGATTGGGTATCGCTCGGGTTTATTCTTTTTGGCGTATTTATTGTTGGCCTTGGCTATATTTGGCTGCGCTCAGGTTTACTCAAACCCTTTAAAAACTTGATGCGGCAATTGGCGCTGGTCGATCCTATGTCCAGTGTCTATCAACCTGTCACCAGTGAGGGTAATGAGGAATTAGAAGTGCTTGCCAGCCGCGTTAATAGCTTGCTGGCCAGAATTTATCAGCAGAAAGAGCGCGCGAAAATCACCTTAGAATCTATTGCAGAGGCGGTGATTTTAACCGACGTCGATGCCAAAGTGATTTATATGAATCCGCGGGCCGAGTCGCTTCTGGATGTCGCCAGTTGTTATGCCATAGATCAGAGCCTTGCGAGCCTGTTAAAGGCTGGCGAACAGTTGAATCAGGCGGTCTTCACTTGTATTCGTCTTGGCGAGTCATCACCACAGGTCGAGAAAATCAAGTTATTGACCGCTACGCCGCGGATTATGGAACGCAGCATTAGTAATTTGCGCAATCACGATAAGGTCATTGTCGGCACTGTCGTGGTATTGCGGGATATCACTCAAGAAGAGTTACTTAAGCGCCAACTTCAAAAAAGAGCCAATTTCGACAGCATTACTGGGCTGCTAAATCGTCAGGCGTTTGATGAACAGCTCCTTCAATTTGCTGCCTCAGCTAAAACCATCGCCGTTTGTTATCTCGATTTAGAGCAATTCAAGTTGATTAACGACAGCTGTGGCCATACTGCAGGCGATCGTATGCTCGCTATGGTAGCTAAGGCTATGCAGGCTTGTCTTGGGCCACAGGAGCTATTGGCGCGCCTTGGTGGCGATGAGTTTGGTTTAGTGATTTGTAATCGCAGTGCTTTATCTGTGGCGCAATTACTGAAGCAAATGATCGCACAAGTCTCGCTGCAAGTGCTGAATGACAAAAACTGTAACTATAAAGTCGGCCTCAGCATAGGTGTCGCCTTTGGTCGTGCGCCCTATATTGATGCACAAGAATTATTGAAAGACGCGGATATTGCCTGCATTGCCGCTAAAGCTAAGGGCGCCAATCAAATTCATTTTTACGATGATAAAGATAAAGAGCTCACTTACCAAAGAAACGCGCCTAAGTGGGCGGTACGTATCGCGCAGGCGATTGAAGAAAACGAGCTAATTCTGTATTACCAACCGATCCGTGGGTTAGGCAGTGGTCCGCAGCGACAACGCATGGAAATCCTGCTGCGAATTCAAGAACCCTGTGGCCGTATTTTGGCGCCTGCGCAGTTTATTGCCGCGGCTGAACGCTTTAAGCTGATGCCTGACATAGATAAAGAAGTGATCCGCAAAGCCTTTTTATGGTTATCTTTGCACCCGGTGCTTTGGCCTGAACACTGTATTTCGATCAACCTTTCGGGCAATAGTTTAGGCGCCGAAGGTATGGTGGAATATATCGCCCAGCAGCAGCATATTTTTGATATTCCAAGTCAATGTATTTGTTTTGAAATTACTGAAACCACCGCGATCCAAAATCGCAATCGTGGTATGGAAATGTTGAAGCAGTTACGTAAGCTCGGTTTCTCGTTTGCTTTGGATGATTTTGGTAGTGGTTTCGCCTCTTACGGCTATCTGCGTGAATTACCTGTCGATTATGTCAAAATCGATGGCTGTTTTATCAAGAATCTTGCCGTGAACGCTAAAGATTACGCCATCGTTAAATCGATTCAGGATGTTTGTCGGGTTATGGGGATCGAGACTGTTGCTGAATTTGTTGAAAATCAGGATATTATCGACAGATTATTGAGCATCGGCATTAACTACGCGCAAGGTTATGCAATAGGGCGCCCACAACCCTTAGCTAATTATCGTGAACAATATGAGATGAGGCTTGCACAACGTGCGTGAAGGATTGCGCTTTTAGCGTGATTATGACAATTTAGCCAAAGGCGTAATTAACATAGCGATAACAAAGGAATGACTATGGATGGACTCACTGGTAAGGTCGTGATCATCACTGGTGCCTCAGAAGGTATTGGTCGGGCACTCGCTGTGGCAATGGCGCGAATGGGCTGCCAGCTTGTGATCAGTGCGCGCAATGAAACACGTCTCGCCTCACTCGCCTTAGAAATCGCTAATTATGGTTTACCTCCCTTTGTATTCGCTGCCGATGTTTCTCGTGCTGAACAGTGCGAAGCCTTGATTGAAGCCACGGTCGCGCATTACGGACATCTCGATATTTTAATTAATAATGCCGGCATGACCATGTGGTCACGGTTCGATGAGCTTACTCAACTGTCTGTACTCGAAGACATTATGCGGGTGAATTATCTTGGACCTGCGTATTTGACCCATGCCGCTTTACCCCATTTAAAGGCCAGTAAGGGCCAAGTGGTCGTTGTGGCCTCAGTCGCTGGATTAACGGGCGTACCCACTCGTAGCGGTTATGCTGCATCTAAACATGCCGTGATTGGCTTTTTCGATTCACTGCGGATTGAGCTCGCGGACGATAATGTGGCAGTGACGGTAATTTGCCCTGATTTTGTGGTGTCACAAATTCACAAACGCGCCCTTGATGGCGCGGGTAATCCTTTAGGCAAGTCACCGATGCAAGAAGCTAAGATACTGACGGCCGAGCAATGCGCCAATATGATGTTACCTGTGATTGCGACTCGAGGCCGACAATTTATCACTTCACTTCGCGGTCGTTTGGGGCGTTGGCTTAAGCTGATCGCACCAGGTTTAATCGACAAAATTGCCCGCAGGGCGATCGCCTCCGGGCATTAAAATCTTTGCCACTACAAGCTATTTACCACTCTTATTGAGATGCTTAATGATTGACTGTTCAGCCTCGCTTTGCGTTGCTTTTTCCCCTTGTTTGTCGATAGTGGCAGTGGCCATATGACCTGTCATATCCTCTGCAATATGAAACCAATCTGGATGCCAGTAAAAACTCTTCCCTTCTAGCGTTCCCCAGTTGTGCACACCTGATTTTTCGCCTTGATAAATAAGATCTTTTATCGAATAACCCATATATTTACCTCATTAATTTCATGATTGTTAAAAATATAAGAAGTTAAATGGTGCACGTCATCTGAGCCTAGGTATGTGCTTTAGGTCACATTTTTCGGGTAAAAATAAACCCCGCCAGAGCGAGGTTTATCAGTTGCGTTAGTATCTTAGCGCGATTAAGGCTTAGTGCACTTATGGTTTAGTGCACTGGGTTGGCGAACCCACGCCTTTCCACTGTGTTGTGCCATCAGTGAGTGACAGTGGCACAAAGGTTAAACCTTGGCTCATGTTCGCTGGCGGCAAGTCGGTTTCTAGCTCATACATGCCCATGGGCATAGTACCCGAGATCGCATTAGCGACCGTTTGCACGGCTGCAAGGCTTGAGTAGCGCAGACCCAACATATCAAAGTGGCTACGCCAATCTTTGCCTGTGAGCTGACTCAAAGACACCAGCATAAAGTCGTTGCCGGGGATATCTTTCACGGTTTTTCCGCCGTAGACACTATTGCCGTCAAACGGAAATTGGCTAAAGCCCAGTTTGCTGCGGTTCGCTTCCCAATCACTGGCGTTATTGGCATATTTGCCGAAAATACGACTGTGTTGATACAGCAAGGTAAAGAGATTAAAGCCATTGTTCAGCATGGTGCCATCGCTCAGCGTCATGCCGTGAGCCTTAAGCGCCATTTGGATGTAAAACGCCATGCGATAACCGTTATGGACAGCATAAGTATTGCTGGCCCAAGGCGCAGTGTATCTGTCTTCACCAGCATCGAGTACCTTACAATTGGCGCCAAACACTACGCGTTTACCACTAGTGTCAGTTGTACCCGCGGCATCGGACATAAACACATAAAAGAGGTCTTTGTGGTTCATGTGACCATCGATCACTGTGCCTGTATTGCCATCGCGCAGATAATGGGTTTTCCACTTCACTACATAAGGGAAGATATTGTTGGAGTTTTCGCCAGCGCGACTACTATAACCTGCCCAGTTGTCACTATTGTTTGCCGCGGCATATTGCACATTGAGGCGGTTCGTTTGCAGATTATGGCCTAACTCATGGTTATCACCCCAGCCCGTTGGGTCGATATTCCATGCCGCATCCCAAGGATTACCACTACAACCGGCTCCGCACTGGGCATTTTGGTCATAATTGGCGTGTTGAATAATAGTGCGGGTATGCAGACTATTGTCGATACAGTCGTCGCCAAACAGTCCTTTGCAGGCCGCCAGCACATCGGCGGGTAAGGATTCACTTAGACTCTTACCTTGAATTTTAAGGCCAGCTAAGGTGTAAACGCTGTTTATATGGTCATCGACAATACTTTTGAGTAGCGCGTTGACATCGGGCACATTGCCGCCGATGGCGTTTAAGAAGCGGTCGCGACGTAGATGCTGCTCTGCACCATCGGTGCGCAAGTCCACATGGGGTAATTCGGTATTCTGAATGCGTTCGTTAAAGGCCGCGATTTCAGCTGGATTGGAGAAATTCATAATGGTCGGATATTTAGCGACATGCTCAGCGTTGACATCAACACTTAACGCGCCATCAACACTCGAAGCATCACCATTGATGTATAGATAAATCGGCCCGCCGTAGGGGGAGGAAAACTCAATACTTTTCCCTTGCGCTAAGCGCAGGCGTTGCTGCGTCAGCTCCAAGGGGCCGCGATAGACTTTCTGCTCATAGGCGCGGTTAGTGTTACGTCTGTGGTAGTTGAGTTTGATCTCCACATTTGCAGCGCTGCTATCGAGACGAGTCAGCTTAATGGTTTGTCCTGGCAGTGCATACCAGCCCGTGGTCGTCCATTGGCCTGCATAGGGCACGCTAATGGTTTTACGTTCAGTGACAGTCGCAGGATAAGCGTAGTGCGCATTGCTGCCCTTGCTGAGGTTAGCTCTGTCGGTAACATATTCACCTAAATCTGGCTGGGCTAAGTTATGGGTACGGGCATAGCTGACGGTCCAATCGGCAAACAGGGCTTGCTGCCATTGTGCGTGCTCGCTGTAGGCTATAGGGTAATCAATCTCGCTGCGATACTTATCGGCGAGTAACAGTCCGGCCTTCATCAAAGGGAAGTCTGTTTTGGTAAACACATCGATAGCATGGGTATCTAAGGTTTCGGCATTGCTGCGATACCAATCTGCGCCGGCTTTGAACGAGTCAACAAAGGCGGCAGCATTACAGTTGAGATAATTGCCTGTACAGTCGTTAAGCACTGAGGTATCGAAGCTTGCTTCATTGAGCTTGCCGAGCAAATTATTTACCTTGGTCAGGGCAGTATCTTCAGCCAATACATCAGTCACACTGAGGTCGCTGGCATTGAGCTTTGACCAATAATTACCTGAGGTTGAAAGCCCCATTTCAAGGTAAAGCGGCGATAGCATTGGGCTTTGATTGCGCCAGTAGTTTGAGAGCAGCAAGGGAATGTCCGCCGCTTTGGCCTTAGCGATAGCAGCTTTAATGCCTGCAAAACCGAGGGACTGACGGTCTATGTCACTAATCACTATCACATCGGGCTTGAGTGTGTCGATACAGTTGCTTAACTCACTGTAGTCACAGGTATTTGCCGCATTAATGCTATGGGCTGCGGGGTAGTTGTTTGCAAGCCAAGTGCGAATATCTTCGTTATGGGGAAAGTACCAACTGTCGGCTTTGCTCGGCATTTGGGTGGTCACTATGCTGAGGCCGTCGGTTTTATCGGCGCCTTTGGTCAGCCAGCCTAAAAGATTTTTCAGCAAAGTATCGGTTTGAGCTGAAGTGTTGACTGAAAAGAGATTTCCTCCCATGGCCGCATATCTTTGCCCTTGTTGCTCGCCTGCCATCACTAACCCGCGAACCGCGCTTGCGCCACTGCCATCCACATTCGATGGCAAAACAGTAAAAGTGTTCTCTGGCATAAAGCTCGAAAAGGTAATTGAGTCGTGAGTCGGGTGCCAAGAGATGCTGCTACCGACACCTTGATATAGCTGATTTATCTGGGCTTTACGTTTGATGTCGATACTAGCGAGTTTGGCGATGCTGAAATCAATTAACTCACTCGCACTGGCAAGCCTGTGGTCTTGATGCTTAATGGCATTTTCGGCGTTAGCAATAAATGTCGGCGTGACAGTGCAATCCGCCGTCATGGACGCAGTGG
This sequence comes from Shewanella sp. 1180_01, assembly GCF_052850535.1. Taxonomy (NCBI): domain Bacteria; kingdom Pseudomonadati; phylum Pseudomonadota; class Gammaproteobacteria; order Alteromonadales; family Shewanellaceae; genus Shewanella; species Shewanella sp. 1180_01. The sequence continues at coordinate 27,245 of NZ_VXCT01000049.1, read as the reverse complement.
TGTAAGTTAGCGCATTGAGCGTGCCACCACAGCCAGTAATGCCTTCGAGTGCAAAGCCAATATCGGCAGTAATGCTAAAAATAGCGCTTTTACCCGACTCCACTTTTTGACTGCTTGGATCTAAGGCTCCGCCATTTGCTGACACACTACTAGCAATGTATTGCACCGGCGCGGGAGGTTGGACTGGCGGCTGAGTCGGTGGTGTGGTCGTGCCAGCATCTTCTGAGCCACCACCGCATCCGCTAAGCAGTATGGCGATGGAGGCGCACAGCAGTCTAATCCTCATTGTGAGTCCTTTATAGTTAGGTATTTAACATTTGGTTGACATTGTATCTTGCTGCTCCAATTTTCAATAGAATTAATTATGTAATTTTATTGAAAATCATGATGTTATATTTGACGCTCGTCAAAATTCAGGCACAAAAAAACCGGCTTCTGGCCGGTTTTTTAACGCGCCTAGCAATTAGTCTTGCTGTTCACGTGCAATCGCGCGGTAGCCAATATCGGTACGGAAATACACATCATCCCAGTGGATTTCATCAACCAATTTATAGGCCGCTTTTTGCGCTTCGGTCACTGTGTTACCCAGTGCTGTGGCGCAGAGTACGCGACCGCCGTTGGTGACTACGTGGCCGTCTTTCATCTCAGTGCCCGCATGGAACACTTTACCGTCGTTATCACCAAGGCTGAGACCGTCAATCACATCAAACTTGCGATACTCATCTGGGTAACCGCCAGCGGCTAATACTACGCCCACGGCTGCGCGCTCGTCGTATTCTGCTGTCACTTTATCTAACTCGCCACGGGTGGCGGCTAAACACAGTTCCACTAAGTCTGACTTTAACCGCATCATGATTGGCTGAGTTTCTGGATCGCCGAAGCGGCAGTTGTACTCGAGCACTTTGGCACTGCCATCGGGTGATATCATCAAGCCAGCATACAAAAAGCCTGTGTAGATATTGCCTTCTACCGCCATGCCATCAACCGTTGGACGAATCACGTTTGCCACAGTCCAATCGTGTACCGCTTGAGTTACTACAGGAGCAGGCGAGTAAGCACCCATGCCGCCCGTGTTTGGACCATAGTCGCCGTTATCGCGGGCTTTATGATCTTGGCTGGTCGCCATTGGCAGAATGTTTTTGCCATCGACCATTACGATGAAGCTGGCTTCTTCGCCTTTAAGAAATTCTTCAATGACCACGCGTGAACCCGCATCGCCAAACTTGTTACCAGCGAGCATGTCATCAATCGCGGCATCGGCTTCAGCTTGGTCTTGGGCGATAATCACGCCTTTACCTGCGGCCAAACCGTCAGCTTTGATGACCACTGGATAACCTGTTGTGGCCGTTAATTCACGCACGAAGGCTTTAGCGTCGCTGATTTCAGTGCAGTTTTTGTAACCCGCAGTTGGAATATTGTGGCGGGCTAAAAAGTCCTTAGTGAAGGCTTTTGAACCTTCGAGCTGAGCTGCCGCCTTAGTTGGGCCAAAAATCGGTAAACCTGCGGCATTGAATGCATCAACCACGCCCATCACTAATGGCGCTTCTGGGCCGACTATGGTCAGTTCAATTTTATGGGTTTTCGCAAAATCGAGCAGAGCAGGAATGTCGGTGGCGCTGATCGCCAGATTTTCAACATTAGGTTCTAGGGCTGTGCCCGCATTGCCTGGCGCAACATAGACAGTTTCAACTTGAGCCGATTGTGCAGCTTTCCACGCTAGGGCATGTTCGCGACCGCCGCCACCAATAACTAATACTTTCATGTTAAGTCATCCCTTAGAGTTTTATGTTCTGTGTAGGCACACTGTGGTCGAAACCAGAGTGCGGTAAAACAAAGAGTGGTAAAACAAAAAAGCAGCCAGTACTGATTGAGTGCTGGCTGCTTAGTGGCGATTAGTGACGGAAGTGGCGCATGCCCGTCATCACCATGGCCATGCCGTGCTCGTCTGCTGCGGCGATGATTTCAGCATCGCGCATTGAGCCACCCGGTTGGATGATGCAGCTAATGCCCGCAGCCGCAGCGGCATCGATACCGTCACGGAAGGGGAAGAAAGCATCGGATGCCATCACAGAGTTCACTACTTCTAAGCCTTCATCGGCGGCCTTGATGCCAGCAATTTTAGCGCTGTAAACGCGGCTCATTTGGCCTGCGCCGACACCGATAGTCATGCCGTCTTTGGCATAAACGATGGCGTTAGATTTAACAAATTTCGCCACTTTCCAGCAGAACATTAAGTCTTTCAGTTCGCTTGCAGTTGGTTGACGTTTAGAAACCACTTTGATGTCTTCTAAGCCGACCATGCCTTGGTCGCGATCTTGCACTAACAAGCCGCCGTTAACGCGTTTGTAGTCTAAGGTTTGGGTTTTAGTGTTCCACTGACCACATTCCAATAAACGCACGTTGGTCTTTTTCGCCACCACATCGCGTGCCGCTTGGCTGACGCTTGGGGCGATAATCACTTCAACGAATTGACGCTCAACGATAGCACTCGCCGTCGCTGCATCTAATTCGCCGTTGAAAGCAATAATGCCACCGAAGGCTGACGTTGGGTCAGTTTGATAAGCGCGGTTATAGGCATCGAGCAAGTCTTTACCTAAGGCCACACCACATGGGTTAGCGTGTTTAACGATAACGCAGGCGGGTTCCAAGAATTCTTTTACGCACTCAAGAGCGGCGTCGGTATCGGCAATGTTGTTGTAAGACAACGCTTTGCCTTGCAACTGAATTGCCGTCGCCACAGAGGCTTCATCAATTTTCGTGTCGACATAGAAAGCCGCCGCTTGATGGCTGTTTTCGCCATAGCGTAAGTCTTGCTTCTTCACTAATTGGGTATTGAACGTGCGTGGGAACTTAGAGTCAGCAAAGCATTCGTCCGTGCTGTGTGCAGGAACCATAGTACCGAAGTAGTTGGCGATCATGCCATCGTAACCTGCGGTGTGCTCAAAGGCCGCAATCGCTAAGTCGAAACGCGTCGCATGGGTCGTGCTGCCATTGTTAGCCGTCATTTCTGCCAGTACGCGTGAGTAATCGGCGGCATTAACGACTATGGTGACGTCTTTGTGGTTTTTTGCCGCTGCGCGCACCATAGTTGGGCCGCCAATATCGATATTTTCGATAGCGTCCTCTAAGGTACAACCGGCTTTAGCCACAGTTTCAGCGAAAGGATAAAGGTTAACCGCAACCAGATCGATGGCATTGATATTGTTGTCGGCCATCACGCTTTCATCAAGACCGCGGCGCGCCAAAATGCCGCCGTGCACTTTAGGGTGCAGCGTCTTAACGCGACCGTCCATGATCTCAGGGTGTCCTGTGTAATCAGATACTTCGATAACAGGCACGCCGTTATCCGCTAACAGGCGAGCGGTGCCGCCAGTTGATAACAGCTCCACACCTTGGGCGTGAAGTGCTTTGGCGAACTCGAGAATTCCGGTTTTATCTGAAACGCTTAACAGCGCGCGACGAATGGGTCTGGCATTATTTGCAGCAGTCATTTGGGTACAGGGTCCAGTTATTTTAGTTTCAAGGATCTTTCGGAAAACAGAACAGCCTTAGCGCTGCACCGCTTTCCAAAAGTCCCTTGGTCCTATTTTTACTTTATTAGCTAACTTTTTATCCCTTCATCACGGCGCGCGTATTCTAACGTAAAACTCGATTTACGGGTGTTTTTTCTGCGTGATTTCACAATATTCATATCAGAACAAAGTGACGTGACTCGGCCGACTTTATGTAAAGTATGAATTACCCCTTGACCTTGGAGTAGGCTCCAAGGTTTATACTCGCATTATTGAGTTGTATGCTGGAAACTCCCCCTGAGTTGGGCGCGATTTCGCAAAGGATGAAGACATGTATCGTATTGGTGAACTGGCGGATTTGTGTGAGGTGAAAGCCGACACGTTGAGATTCTACGAGAAGCACGGTCTGCTCGCGCCGTCGAGCCGTACCGAGTCTGGCTATCGAGTGTATACCGAGGCCGATGCCGCGCGACTGCGTTTTATCTTACGGGCGAAGGCCGTGGGTTTTACCCTCAATGAAATCAGTGAATTGCTTTCAATTGAGCTTGATAAATCTAATCGCGTCTGCGCCGATGTGAAGGGTATGGTCGATATTAAATTGGCCCAAGTGCAGGCCAAAATCGCCGAGCTGAATCATTTTCAAACCAGTTTACAAAGTCTGTCCGATGCCTGTTGTGGTGGACCCCGTAGCGCCGAACATTGCTCGATTTTAGAGGCGTTGGAATCCAGTACTGAGCGGGTACGCGTTGAGCATCATTCTCACGATGGAAATCAGCACGAAACGCATCAGCACAAAGCACATCAAAATGAGTCGCACCAGCATACTCACGGCAAAACAATCCATGATGAGTCAGGGAATTAATTATGTTACTGAAGAATTTTATTGATCTGTTTTTAGATTCGGCACCTTGGTTGTTATTAGGCCTGATTCTGGCTGGGCTTTTAAAGGTATTCGTGCCAATGGTGTGGATGCAAAAGCAGCTCGGCGGTCACGGTTTTAAAACCGTAGTGAAGGCGGCAATGCTCGGCGCACCATTACCTTTGTGTTCTTGTGGCGTTATTCCGGCCGCGGTAGGACTGCGCCGCGCTGGTGCCTCTAAAGCGGCTACCACCTCCTTTTTAGTGTCGACGCCAGAAACAGGCGTCGATTCAATCGCCGTTTCTTACGTGTTACTCGGCCCCTTTATGGCGATCGTCAGACCGATTGCTGCGATTACCAGTGCGATTGTGGCTGGCTTACTCGTTGGCCGCGATGACGACGATGGCAAACCAGCCGCTAAATCAGAGTCCAAGTTAGCTAGCGAAGCAGCGCCTGTGGCGGCTTGCTGCGCGTCGAAATCGGCGGCTCAGTCCCAAGCGGTTAAAGATGAACCGGTTAAAAGCTGTTGCTCACCTGCTAAGGAGTCAACTTTAGCTCCTGTTAAAGCGGCTGCATCCTGCTGCAGCACTGAAAGTCATAGTGAGCAGAAGACTGAGCCTAAGAGTGCGATCAAAATGACGCCTGTGGCTGCAACGTCTAGCTTAATGACGGCTCATGGCGGCAGTGTTGCGAACGTCGGCGTGATGAAAGCTGAGAAAACAGCTTCCTGCTGCGCTAGTAAAACAGCTGAATCTGTCACCCCTGAGAAAATCCTTGTGGTGAAAAAAGGTGCCTGTTGCGGTACTTCAAATAAAGCCGAGTCTGGAACACATGATCACAGTGCTCACGGCCATGGTTCTCAAACCCAAGGTGAAGCGGATAGCTGCTGCGCCTCGACTCAAGATATGGCGACTGAGTTAAAGTCGCAATCCGTCTTAAGCCGCGTCGGTATTGGTCTTAAATATGCGGCAACGGATTTAGTGCGTGACACTACCTTGTGGCTGCTGGTGGGCTTATTCTTCGCAGCACTGGTACAAACCTATGTTCCCGCAGACTTTTTGGCGCAATGGGGCGACGGTATCTTAGCCATGTTAGTGATGGTGTTGGTCTCTGTGCCTATGTATATCTGCGCGACGGCATCGACACCGATTGCTGCCGGATTATTGCTGGCGGGTGTATCACCGGGGGCCGTTTTAGTGTTTATGATGGCGGGCCCTGCGACTAATATTGCAACCTTAGGTGTGGTGGCTAAAGAGTTAGGCAAACGTGCGTTGTGGGGATACTTGGGCGGCGTGATTGGCGTGGCCTTAGTCGCGGGCATATTAGTCAATTATCTGGTGGATAGCTTTGGTTTTGTGGTGATGCCACAGATTGGTGAGCAGCACCAAATGTTACCTCAGTGGCTAGTGGCAACCTCTGGCATAGTGCTGGCGTTACTCATGGCAAAAGTGGTGTTTGAAAAGATCCCTAGAAGCTGGATCCGCCGCAACGATTGCTGTTCTTAATCGGCTCATATTCCGCTCAGTAATTATCGAGCGAATAACGAAAAATCCCAGTGTTAGGGCTAACTCTGGGATTTTTTATTCTCGATTGATGTTTTTGCTCGGGCTAAACCTAAGCTTAGTTGCCTTTTTTCACATCGATAAAGGGCAGAGTGCCTGTCGGCAGCATGGTCGTCGGTAGTTTGCCGTCCCACTTTTCCGCTTTGGTTAATTCAACTAAGTTTTGATTTTGTGCCAGCGCTTCGGCGCGGCTCTTAATTGCAGAGGCTTCTGCATCACCTTTGATACGAATACTTTCGGCTTCAGCCTTAGCGCGGGCTAATTGCGAGTCGGCCTGTGCTTGCGCTTGGGTGACGGCAATTTGCGCGCTGACGCGTTCTTTCTCTAGATTCTGCAGTTGAGTTTGCACTTCGACTTCGGCGCGCATTCTGTCTTCGACGGATTTTTCATAGGCGTTGGAAAAGTCGATATTCTCAATCTGCACTGAGTTGATTTCCACCGGACCTTTGATCGAGTTAGTGATCGCGCTGGTCACATCAATACCGAATTTGATCCGCTCTTGTACCACAGAAATCGCCGTGTATTTACCGAAGATGTTTTCAACCTGAGTCGGCACTTGCCTGTCGAGCAGGCGCGTGACCATGGCATCGATACTTTTGAAGTTAGCATACACTTCTTCGACGCGGTCTGGCGGTACGCTAAACGTCACCGATGCGTTAAGTGTCGCGGGTTGTTGATCGCGGCTATAGGCTTGCAGCGAGGTATAACTGGTGGTGTGCGTTTGGGTTGAAATCTTCACCACAGTGTCTATCAGTGGGATTTTAAAACCCAGCCCAGGTTCTGCAGTTCCGATAACTTTACCGTTGCGCAGCAGTACGCCACGTTCACCTTGGTCAACCGTATACCAACTGCCAAATAAAGAGATAAAGAGGATTAACAGAATAACGATGGGGATAATCTTGCTGAGGCCGATTGAGCTCGGTAGATTGAGTTCATTTTTAATCATTTAGCTTCCTTTGCTGATGTCATAGTAATGAGCTTGAGGGTGAATCGGATTGTTTATCTTGGGACAAGACTATTAACACGAAATGTATCTTAATGGTTAACAACTGGCAATGACAAGGCAGAAGTGTTGCCTATTTGTGATTTGAATACCATAAACCATCCTTACAGTGTAAATCTTATTGCGAATTATTATCACCAAGGCTAGAGTCCCGAAATTAAAATTCTTCCATTGCTTTCATGTGCTTATCTTTTTACATGATGTACAGCAAGCATAGGCAAATGGACTCGAATGCTAACGCTTTGTAGTGAGAGGATAACATCCCGTGTTGCAACTTATATTCCTGTTGTCGACGCTTCTGGCCTGCTTGTTATTTTATTTAACGAATAAGCAGCAAAAACTATTTGCAAGCTCCCTTCCTAAGCGGCCTTGGCGTTTACTCGCTTACGGTGTTGCCTTTGTCAGTCTTATCGGTTGGCTTAGCCTCTTTACCCTTAGCGCCGCAATTTTTATTTGGTTAGCCCTGTTGATGTTATTGATGGGGTTAGTGCCTTTTATCTCACTTTTCGGTCGGAAATAACTCATGGTACGTTTAGCTGAACAGGATAAATTGCAACCCGATTGGTGGACTAAGTCACTGGCTGGATTGATTTTAGGATTTACTTTAGCACTTGGATTGGTGGGGTTATTTGCCTGGTTTGGCCCAGGCGGCATCGATGCCGATACTAAAGTGCAGTTCAACATGTGGCTGATTACGCCTATCTGGTTATTGATCTTAAGTTTTAGCTTTATGTTTAAAACCGGACTCAGGGCAATTGGCTACTTGGGCTTGTTTAACGTTTTGACTTATATAGTGTTATATATCTTTAGGTGACAAGGATGAAAGTTCGCAGTGATGTGTTACGTGTGTATCAGTCTATCCATATTTGGACTGGTATTATCGCCGGAATCGTATTGTTTATCGGCTTTTATGCCGGCTCGCTCACTATGTTTAAGGGGGCGATTGACGCTTGGTCAATGCCGCCAGCCCTGACCTTGCCTCAAGTGCCCGCTGAGAAACTGGATGACTTAGTCGCGCAAGTGTTAGCGCAGGATGATAAGGCCAAAACCGGTTTTAGTTTGCACTTAAATGATGAGCATCAATCGCCGATGACTTGGTATCAGCAGGGCTCCGAACGTGAACTCAGCATGAGTCACCAGCTTTGGCATGCCAGCCTTGACGAGCAGGGGCAATTAGTCACCCAACTAAGTACGCCCAGTGAGTTAGCTGAATTGATTGACCAATTACATCGCACCGCGGGGATTGCTGGCGAAGTCGGTCACGATCAAGCGGGTGCCTATGTGTTGGGGATAGCCGCCGTTTTATACTTCTTGGCATTGGTTTCTGGGGGGATTTTTTTACTGCCAACGTTAACCAAAAGCTTTTTCGCCCTGCGTAAAGATAAAGGTGAGAGTCGTTTCTGGCTCGATGCCCATAATTTAGTGGGCATTACCAGCCTGCCATTTCATCTAGTGATATGTGTAACTGTGATTGTGTTTGCTTTCCATGATCAGCTTTACGATGGGCTTAAGCATATGGTTTATGGTGAAAAACCATTATTTGCTCAATCGGCACCGGACAAAACGCCCTATACACTAGCCGATTTGCCAAAGGTCACCACTGTGTTAGCCAAGGTGCAGCAAATCGCCCCCGATTATCAAGTGAATGAAATGACCTTTATGAACTTGAATAATCCCCGTGCGACCCTGCGCTTGGGGTTATATAACCCCAATGGTTTTATGCGTGGACCCGTTACCGATTTCTTATACCTGCATCCTTATAGTCTTAAGGTGACCAATAGCACGATTGACCAAAGCGACAAGGGGATTTGGGCCAGAACCGTTGCGGTATTCTTTGGATTACACTTTGGTAGTTATGGGGGCGATCTCGGGCGCTGGGTGTATTTCTTCTTAGGCTTGAGCGGTGCTTTTTTATTTTACAGTGGCAACTTGCTGTGGCTGGAAAAACGCCGTAAAAAGCAGGCGAGCGAGCAAACCCGTGCTTGCCGATTAATGGCGAGCGCCACGGTGGGGATTTGCTTAGGCTCGGTTGCCGCCTTAACGATAAGTATGTTGTTGGGTAAATGGTTATATGTGCATGTGAGCAATATTAACCACGTCTATTTGTGGCTGTATTATCTGGTGTTTGGCTTGCTGGTGGTTTACGCCTTTTGGCGTGGTGCTGCTAAGGCGGCGCTGCTGATTTTGCCTTTGTGCGGCTTGGCTACATTGGCGATGCCAATCACGTCTTTAGTTGCGTTAATCGTGCCAAGTTTAGGTTTATGGGCGCCTTATTCTGCGGCAACGTTAGGCGTCGATCTGGTGGCGTTAGCCTTTAGTGGAGTGTTCTTTTATGGTTACAGGCTGACTCGCCATCGGGTGCTTAATGGGCCGCAGGACAGTGTCTGGGCCATTCCCGCCACAGTGCCTGTGGCAGAATTAACCCAGCAAACATCATAATAACAATGGGCGCCGTTATCGGCGCCCATTGTTATTCACAGGGTGTAGAGACTTAGCATTAACGGCTCTGGACTAAGCCTTCGCTGTGGGTAGGCGGGCTTTGCTTCGGGCCAGTAAGTGCGCACTTAGATAGCAAACCGTGACTAAAAAGCTTGCTGCTAAGTAGAGCGGTAAGCCATGTTCTACATCATCAAAACGACTGGCGGCAACCGGACCAATAACCGAACCTACGGAATAACTGAGCAACATAATCTGAGTGGCGGAGACGATTTGGCTGCTGGGTAAATGATCGCACGCCAGACTGATGGCGATGGGATAGAGAGCAAAGGCGCAGGCACCGAGTAACACAAAACCTAACCATAATCCCACAAGCGATGTTTGTATCAGTAATAACAACGCCGCCGCACCCACTAAGCAAAAAGCGGTCATCAACACACTCTTTTCAACACGCGGGGATAAATAGCTCACTAAGGGTTGAACTATCATGCCGCCCATAATGATCAGCGCCATAAATTGCCCCGTCTGTTGTGCAAAACCCATGTATTGCGACACATACACAGGCAATAAACCGTAGATGGGACCAAGTAATAATCCTGAGACTAAACAGCCAACAATGGCAGGTTTACTTAAGGTTTTAAGGTCGGAAAGGGCAATAGCGTGTTGTTCACTGGACTGCGGTTGGCCGCGTTTAACTAACAGTGCGGGTAAGCTGGCCACTGCCAACAAACCTATTACTACCAAGTAGGGTAAATTACCCGTGGTGCCTAAATAATCTACGGCAAGTTGCCCAATGGCAGTGCCACCGTAGAGGGCGGTCATATATAAGCCTAAACGTTTTGCCCGTTGTTTTTGGGTGTCGGCCATAAGTAACCAAGACTCGACCACCACAAAAATCCCTGCAACAGCCAAGCCTGCAATCAGACGTGATACTAGCCAAACACTGCTCTGTGGCAGTAATACCATTACCACAACGCTACAGAGTAAGATATTTAAGAACAAAATAAAGGCCTTACTGTGACCTATGCGGCTGACAATCGGTGCAATACAAGGTGCACCTAGTAATAAGCCGAGGTAGAAAATACTCGCCAGCCAAGGTGCAAGATCAAGGCTTAGATTAAAGTAAGTGAGCGAGAGTGGGATCAAACTCATCAAGTAGCCTGACGCTAAAGCAAATAGACTGAGTCCTGCCACAGGCACAAACAGCCCTGGCTTTTGATTGGGTTGAGCTGACAGCATATTTTCCACAAGCGGTACCAAAATAGGTAAAAAATGAACAGGAGACGAGAATACGGGCGCGACTCTAGGTTGGATTGCTCGCGGGGTAAAGTGAGTTAGATTGACTGAGATGGTGAATAATATTTGTGTTTATTATTCATAGGGATATTGAGTTGTAAATGTTATTTATTTGAGTAGGATTCTAGGGTTGTTTTCGGCTTTGATGGTTTGAAACATTTTTAATTTCTACACAGTTTTGCATCAAATAAATGATGGAACCACTAGGAGACGTTATCGAGCACTTGCTGGAGTGAAGTGGCAAGCGCCTGCACAAATTCTACAGGGAAGCTAATCAGATGTCCTTTCGCATTATCAGATAAATTTAAAAGGTTAAATCTTCTTTCCGTCACCATGCCATTTAAGTTTTTAAGTATGTAAACCAACATATTAAATGCGAAAAATGAAATTTATTCGTGAAATATAATACTGAGTTGATGCCAGCTGCAATTTTGTCATTGGGATGTTCGTTTACGTTATCGCTTTAAGTTGCAGTCACCTTGAGGGGGCAAAGAGTGGTAAATACATTCATGGGTGTTTTATAGGCAAAAACTGTGGTTACAGGATTGAATTAGCGTGAACCACTTTATTTAAGGTTAAATTCAGTGTTTGTCACTTAGTATTAAAGTGAAACCTGATCCACGTCACAGTTTTAAGCACTTATTCAATTACAGCTTTATCAAGCTTTTGCGTGATTTTTGCTCGTTTGAAAGTTTTGCACATGGCTTTAGATCAGAAATGGGTGATTTTTATCTCACTTAAGGTTTTTCTGGGCTTTTAGTCGGCAGAATGTGTGGTTGCTAAGTGGCAAAATTACAAAATAAACCGCTTTGCCAAGTGTGATCTATGCCCTAAATTTGCGTCAAAATAAAATGGTATTAAGGTTGTAACCATGTCATCAACAGATTCAAGCACTGTTCCACCTAACAAAGCTCCCGTCAGCGAGGGGCTCGATAAAAAGAAAATGCTGATCCTAGCGGCGGATATTGTGCTGTTATTCGCACTCTATTACGGCTTACCCTTCGAACAAGGGGTGAACACGGGTCTGGCGATTCTGGTTTTCGCAGGCATTCTTTGGTTGACCGAAGCGATCCACATCAGTATCACTGCGATTCTCGTGCCTATACTTGCCGTGTTCTTTGGGGTGTTTGAAACCAAGGAAGCTATGAGTAGCTTTGCAAATCCTATCATCTATTTATTCTTCGGCGGCTTCGTACTGGCTGCGGCCTTACACCATCAAAAGATTGATACCTTAATCGCACAAAAGTTGTTGTTAGCCTCTAAGGGCAAACTCAGTATCGCTTGCTTTATGCTGTTCGGGGTAACGGCACTGCTCTCAATGTGGATCAGCAATACCGCCACCACGGCGATGATGTTGCCATTGGCTCTCGGGATTTTGCAGCAACTAGACCGCGAAAAATACCACAGCACTTATGTGTTTTTACTGCTCGGGATTGCCTATTCGGCCAACATCGGCGGTATCGGTACTTTAGTAGGCAGTCCACCGAATGCGATTGCTGCGGCGCAAGTTGGCTTGAGTTTTAGTGACTGGCTCAAGTTTGGTATTCCAACCGTCATCCTCATGTTGCCGTTAATGTTGATTGCCTTATATTGGTATTTTAAGCCGGATCTTTCTGCCAAGTTCGATGTGCAAGTTGAAGCGCAGAAGCTGACGTTCCAAGGTAAATTCACCCTGCTTATCTTCCTCGCGACAGTATGTTGCTGGATTTTCAGTGTGCCATTAGCCAAAGCATTAGGTGGCATCACTCAGTTCGATACCATAGTGGCGTTAGGCGCGGTTGTTTTGCTCGCGGGCTTAGGGTTAGTTGGCTGGAAGAAGATTGAATCGACCACAGATTGGGGCGTACTAATACTGTTTGGCGGCGGTTTAACGCTAAGCGCAGTGCTGAAAACCACCGGCACTAGCGTGTTTTTAGCCCACTGGATGACAGATATTTTCGGCAGTACGCACATGTCGTTGTTCGTCTTTGCAGTGATTGCCTTTGTGGTGATGCTGACCGAGTTTGCCAGTAACACCGCCAGCGCCGCACTGTTAGTGCCAGTATTTGCAGCGATTGCCGAGGCATTAGGCGTATCGCCTGTGATGTTATCTGTGCTGATTGGTATTGCCGCGTCCTGCGCCTTTATGCTGCCAGTGGCGACGCCGCCCAATGCGATCGTTTATGGTTCTGGCCATATCAAGCAATCTGAAATGGTGCGAGTTGGTATGATCATCAACTTTATCAGCATGATAGTGCTAGGCATTATCGCCCATGTTTTTTGGGATATTTGATGTCAGTAGATTGAGATCCACGTAAACCAAAATACCCAGCGAGTCTGGGTATTTTTATGGGTGCGAAAAAGTTATCTGCGATTAACTATGGCTTTTTAACCATTGATTTAAGGCTGACTGAGGTAAAGCACCCGCTTGCTGTGCGAGTATTTTCCCTTGCTTGAAAATCATAAGAGTGGGAATCGAGCGAATATTAAATTGCGCCGCAAGGGCTTGCTGTTCTTCTGTGTTGATTTTACCGAAGCGAAATTGCGGCTCCCACGTCTTAGCTGCCGCGGAAAATACCGTGGCAAAACTTTTACAAGGGCCACACCAGCTGGCCCAAAAATCAACGACTAGGGGAAGCTCAGATTTATTAGCATGGTTGGCAAAGTTTGCGCTAGTGAGTTCAATCGGCGCAGCCGTAAAGACACTGAGCTTACATTTACCGCAAGTAGGTTGCTGGTTTACACGCTCATCGGGAACGCGGTTTAACGTATCGCAATGGGGGCAGGCAATAATCATGGCAAAGCTCCAAAATAAAATGTCTATACGGCTAATATATTGGGCTAACGGACGGTTATTTAAAGGGGGAGTGATGATGTTATCGCCCATGATGACCTTATTCTCAAGGATAAAGCAGTGAACCGAGCCGCAGAAATGTGGCAATAGCGCCGACAAGTGTGGTCGTCGGTGATAAAATCCTGCACAAAGTTGAATATCGCGCAATTTATTAAGTGCGAACAAGAAAAGAGAGTGAAGAAATGACCGAATTAGAAGTAATCGATCTGCAAGTGGGTGAAGGAAAAGAAGCGGTAAAAGGCGCGCTGATCACCACCCAATACCGTGGTTTTTTGCAGGATGGCACCCAATTCGATTCATCCTATGATCGCGGTCAGGCGTTTCAATGTGTAATTGGCACTGGCCGTGTGATTAAAGGCTGGGACCAAGGCATTATGGGGATGAAAGTCGGTGGTAAACGTAAGTTGTTAGTGCCAGCTCATTTAGCCTATGGCGAGCGCCAAGTCGGTGCGCATATTAAACCAAATTCTGATCTCACCTTTGAAATCGAATTGCTTGAAGTGCTGACGCGCGACTAAGCGTGGCATGATAGCGATAGTCTGTGTAAGCTCGATTGAGCCAGCATGATTTTGGCTCATCTTGCACTCCTCGCTATCTTGCTTCGGCATTGAGTGTTTTACACTGAACGAGATTTTCCCGCTTTAATGAAAGAGATTTTTCGTGGCATCGGATACGGCAGCAGAACACATCAAGCAACTTCAGGCTGAAATTGCTCAGCTCAAACGTGAAAACGCTCAGTTAACGGCGTTGAATCGTCGTGCCGAAGAAAAACTGTTTGCCGCCCTCGATGGCAATGGCTTGTGCCTGTGGGAACAGCATATTCCAAGCGGGAATTTAACGATATTCAATATGCGCTGGGGCGAAATGCTCGGTTTTAGTCCTGAAGAATTAGCCGCCCACGTTGATATCTGGAAAAGTAAGTTACACCCAGAAGATAAAGCATGGGTGATAAAAGCCTTTGAAGATCATGTCAGTGGCAAGTCCGATTACTATCAGGCAGTACACAGAATGCTGCATAAAGATGGCAGCGTCACTTGGGTGTCTGACCGTGGGCGCATTGTTGAACGTTTTGCCGATGGCACGCCGCTGCGGATGATGGGCAGTCATATCGATATCACCCAAGAAAAACGCTACGAACTGGATTTGGCACTGTTAGCGCACAGCGATCCCCTCACCAACTTAATGAATCGCCAAGCCATAGCCAAAGCGTTCGATGAGTGTTTGCAACCTGAGATGCGCGGCGCATTATTCTTTATCGATCTGGATGGTTTTAAAGCCTTAAATGACCGTCACGGCCATAAGTTTGGCGACAATTTATTGGTGCATGTAGCGCATACATTAGTGTCTCACTCGGGTGAGTTAGCGAAGATCGCTCGGCTAGGTGGCGATGAGTTTGTGATCATACTGCCGTCCTCCGATATTGAATCTTTAGCTATGCTCGCACAATCCTTGCTCGATGTTTATCGACAGGGCTTTTTGCTTGAAGGTTGTGACGTGGAGATAGGTCTGAGTATCGGTATCGATATTTTTAGCTCCGGTGATAGTTTTACCAAAAGCTGCGATCGCGCGGATGCTGCTATGTATCGCGTGAAACACCAAGGGAAGAATGGCTACCGCTTTTACCAGCAAGCTGATGATTGCTAACCCTTAACCCGCCCGTCATTTACTCGTTTAGCGAACATCAATAGGCGCGACATTTGCCAGTTCACAACCCCACACCTCAACGGCGGCATCTTGCTTGTTCGGCTGACCAATCCAATGACTCATGGCTTGGCATTGCACCTTGCCAGAAGCCTGCGCAAAACAAAGTTCAAAATCTCCCGCCTCGGGTGTACGGCCTAAACGTAATTTAGGCAGAGTTGGGAGCTTAGGCCGATAATGCCAACTGCCATTTTTAAGATAGGCATCATCTGGGATGTCCATGCCTGCACCCGTGCCTTTTACTCTCGCTTCGACCAGCACTAAGCCTTGAGGCGTGACGTGATAGTCTTCCTCCCAGCGGATTTTCTCTATGGTGTGGTTCCATGCCAAGGCGAAGTTGTCTGTGGGCACTTGCGCCCACAGGGTACCCGCTAGGCCTAAACACAGGCCTAGCATCTGTTTACCTTCAAAGACTTATTAACGACGTTGAATTTCAAGGGATTATCCTTGCTCTGCCAGACGTTTGAGTTTGCGCGCGCGCCAGCTGTGCTGCAGGATAAACAACAGCGCGAGTCCAAAGCCGATTTCATCGCTCAATGGCGTAGCAAGGATCAAGCTCGCCCCCGCAAGGAAGCCGATAACGCGTTCCCACCAGTAGAGTTTTTGTAATAGATATCCGGTAAAGATCACGCCCCAAATACCAATACCAACCGTTGCCTTCAGCACCACAAAGCCCGTCGCTAATAAGCTATCACCTTGGAGCATCAAGGCTGGATCGTAAACCGCCATAAAGGGGATCACAAAACCGGCAATGGCAATACGAATCGCCCAGAGACTGATCTTAAGTCCGGATTCCTTCGCAATCGGCGCTGCGGCAAAACAGGCCAAGGCTACGGGCGGGGTGAGATCGGCCATGATGCCGAAATAGAACACAAACATGTGCGACACAATCAAGGGCACGCCTAAGTCGAGCAATGCGGGTGCGGCTATTGAGCTGGTAATAATGTAGTTCGGAATCGTCGGGATCCCCATGCCGAGCACTAGGCAAGTGATCATAGTCAACACGAGTGACAAGAACAGGTTATCTTGGCCAACGGCGAGAATGTAGCTCGCGAAGGTTGAAGCAATCCCTGTGAGTGACACTATGCCGATAATCACGCCCACTAAGGCGCAGGCAATACCCACAGGCACAGCATGACGCGCGCCTTCAACCAATGCGTGTAAGCAAACGGTGAGGGTTTCTTTGCCGCCCTTAATAAACCAACAAATGGCGACTAGCAGGGCGATAACCCCAAATACGACTCCGATCCCGAGTTGGAAGAAGCCAGCACATAACACCCCAAGGGCAATCCAAAAGGCAATCCGCATCGCCATTGATGACAACCGCAGGACGATGGCCGAGCCTAAGATCACTATCGAGGTAAGCGCTAAACCAACCATGCCAGAGAACAGCGGCGTTCTGCCAGAAAACAGCAAGTAGACCAAAATAAACAAGGGGATAAGGAGATACCAACGTTCTTTAATCGCCGCCCAAGGATCGGGACATTGATCTTTGGGCAGGCCACAAAGATTGGCGCGTTTGGCCTCTAAGTGCACCATCCAGAATACTGAGCAGAAATAAAGCAGTGCGGGGATCAATGCCGCTTTGGCGATCTCGATAAAGGGCACGTTAATGGTTTCGGCCATGATAAAGGCCACGGCGCCCATGATCGGTGGCATGATCTGGCTGCCCATACTTGAGGTCGCTTCCACGCCACCGGCGAAGGCGGAGCGATAGCCAAATCGTTTCATCAGTGGAATGGTAAATTGGCCTGTGGTGACGACGTTGGCCACACCTGAGCCGGTAATCGTTCCCATCAGCGCCGATGACACCACAGCGACTTTAGCAGGGCCGCCGAGCTTGTGGCCGAATAATCCCATGGCAAAGTCGGTAAATAAACGGATCATCCCGGCTTGTTCTAGAAAGGAGCCGAAAAGAATAAACAGGAAAATATACGTCGCCGACACATAGGTTGGTGTGCCGTACAAGCCTTCGGTGCCAAAGGCTAATTGGTTGATAATTTGATCGAAGCCATAGCCGCGGTGCATCAAATCGCCGGGTAGGTATTGACCCAATAAGCCATAGGCCAAAAAGATGCCGCAGATAATAGGTAGTGCCCAGCCCATGACTCGGCGCGCCGCTTCAAATACCAATACGATCAAAGTGATACCTATCACCATGTCCGCATCGGTCAGCTCGCCAGAACGTTGAATTAAGTCAGCTTCGAAATACCACTGATAAGCCGCCGTTGCCATGCCAGCTAGACCGAGTAGCCAAGCGAGCGGTTGCCAAGGTTGTGATTTACCTCTGGCGGGATAACTCAAAAAAACCACGAGCAGCAAAAAGCCAATATGGGTGGCGCGCAGCACTTGCGTCGACACGGGGTGAAAAGCGGCAGTGATGATTTGAAAAATAGAAAAAATTAAGGCGGTATAGAACAGCGCCTTGGGCCAATCGCCAGTATTAGCGCTGAGACCTTGTTGGGGATCACTCATATTATGCCTCACAGCATTAGACTACAGAGGGCGATATATACCCAAGCTACCTCAATATACGAGTTTCAGATCCGCTTCAATTCAAGGCGCATCAATGATTGAATTCTACAGTTTGAGGCTGTTTGGATATAAAAAGATGCCGTTATTCAACGGCATCTCGATCGCTTAGTTTGGAATTAGGGTGCACAGATATCAGCAAAACTTAGAGTGCGCCTACTTCTTTGTAATAACGTTCTGCACCTGGATGTAGCGGTATCGGCAGATTTTTCGTCGCTTTCTCTAAGCTAATAGATTTAGCGGCTGAGTGCGCGTTACCGAGACGATCTAAGTGCTCGAACATGATCTTAGTCATTTGATAGGCTAAATCGTCCGATACGCCGCTTTGCGTTACCAGCAGGTTTTGAATGGCAACGGTAGAAACGTCAGTGGTTTGGCCTTCATAGGTCGATGCTGGGATCACGCCGTGTTGATAGGCAGGGTTGTTAATCTTAGCGATCACATCCTCTGGAATTTCAACAAAGTTGATCGCCATAGTCGCGGCTAAGTCGCGGATGGCTGCCATACCGAGACCAGAAGATTGCAAGGTCGCGTCTAACTGACGATTTTTGATGAGTTCAACGGATTCGGCATAAGGTAAAAACTCGACTTTACCCATGTCTTCGTAGCTTAACCCCGCGGCTTTGAAAATCGATCTGGCATTGAGTTCGGTACCCGATTTAGGTGCGCCGACAGAGATACGTTTCCCTTTTAAATCGGCCAAGGTTTTAATGCCAGACTCTTTATTGGCAACAATTTGAATGTAGTTAGGGTAAGCAGAGGCGAGCACACGGATTTTATCCAATGGCGTTTTAAAGCCCGCATCAATATCGCCTTGGTAAGCGGCTGCGACTGAGTCACCTAGCGCGAGCGCTAATTCGCCACGACCCGCTTGAAGTAGATTGAGGTTTTCTACCGAGGCTTTGGTCGCTTGAACTGAAGTTTTAGAGCCTTCGATTCCAGTGCCATAGAGTTGCGATAGGGCAACACCAATAGGGTAATACACGCCACTGGTACCGCCAGTGAGAATATTGATAAAAGCGGGAGCTGCAGCCATAGCGGCAGCGCTGAGAGTTAATGTTACTGCAGCGCCGACGGCAACAAAACGTTTTTTGATTTTCATGATGAAATATCCTTATTTTTTATATTGTTATGTAGGGTCTTTTGAGCTGGATATGCTTGAGTTAGCCTAATATAACTACATAAAACCTGAAAAAGGTCAATTAGGCTATAGTCGATAGCTGCTACTTTTGCATCACAAAACGAAGATTTTAGGCGGTTTTGAACAAGGTTATTGTATGAGAAAAATATGATGGTTTAAGGAAAACGGACAATAAAAAGGGCTAACTTGAGGTTAACCCTATTTGTGCGATCTGGGAGGAGTCCCAAACGACAGGACACTATTTAGTGTTATCTAAGAAACCTTTAGTGGCATTTTTCGCGTGTTTTGCTGCTTTCTTTTCTTTAGCAGACAACAGCGGTTGTTTCTTCGATTCTTTACGGTTTTTTTGCTCTTTACTCATATAAAACTCCATGTACTCTTTGGTTATTCATCAGGCTAATCATGTAAGCCGTACTCAATTGAACCTGTTCCATGATGTCCTGATTGAAGCGAAATTTTGTTCTCGAATTACAACATTTTAAAATTACAAATATTTAAAATCATTGATAATTATCTGTGAATTTATTTGCCTCAATGAGCGATTACAGCAAAATAATCTTATCACCGAATTCCGTACCATGATCCATCTATCACTTAGAATAATTAACGCTAATGCTAGCGTTAACCTGTATAAGAAATATGCGATCTATAACACTGTACTCCTATTTTCATGAGAGTTTGTCATTTTGTGCGATCGAATGAGTGGGCTCGAACCAAAACTTCACTTAGCACTATATGCCTAGCGTCGACTCGATTTACCTAACATCCCGCCTAATATGCCGCGCAAAATTTGTTTGCCTAATTGGCTGCCGACAGTGCGTGCCGCTTGCTTTGACAAGGTCTCTGCTAAACCTTGGCGGCGTTTATTACCAAAAATGAGTTCACTGAACCAACCTTGTTCTTCGGCTTTTTGACCTGTTTGGCCATCATTTGCTGTATCACTTGCTGTGGATGTGGGGTTGCTGGTGGCAACGCCGGTACGTCTTTGGTTAAGCAGTTCGTAGGCCGATTCGCGGTTGATGGCATGATCGTATTTGCCACCAATCGAGCTTTGGGCGCGGACTTGGTGTAATTCCTCACTCGTGGCGGGTCCCATTCGACAACGCGGCGGTGCGATGAGTGCGCGCTCGACCATAGTCGGCACGCCCTTGTCGGCCAGCATAGACACTAAGGCCTCGCCCACGCCGAGCTGGGAAATAACCTCACTGACTACCAGTTTGGGGTTAGGCACAAAGGTTTCGGCGGCGGTTTTAACGGCCTTTTGATCCCTTGGCGTGTAAGCTCGCAGGGCATGTTGAACGCGATTGCCTAATTGCCCGAGAATTTCGCCCGGCACATCATCAGGAAATTGCGAGCAAAAATAAACGCCTACGCCTTTTGAGCGAATAAGGCGCATGATCTGTTCGACGCGTTTTAATAAACTCGGTGGGCAACCTTCAAAGAGTAAATGGGCTTCATCAATAAAGAACACGAGTTTAGGTTTTTCGGGATCGCCGACTTCGGGCAAATTCTCAAATAATTCTGACAGTAGCCAGAGTAAAAAACTTGAATATAAACGTGGCGTTAAAATCAGTTTATTCGCCGCTAACAAATTGATGATGCCGCGCCCTTGCAAATTAGTGCGCATTAAATCTTCAAGCTGTAACGCGGGTTCGCCAAAAAAGTCTTTGCCGCCATCGCGCTCAAGTCCTAGCACTGAGCGCTGAATCGCCGCGAGGGATTGGGCGCTGATCAAACCATATTTGGCGGAGACGTCTTTGCGCTCCTCGGCAACCAAAGCCAGCATGGCACGCAGATCATCTAAGTCGAGCAACAATAACCCTTGGTCGTCTGCCAGTTGAAACACTATGTCTAAGATGCCGCTTTGGGTGTCATTTAATTCTAAAATTCGGCTGAGTAAGGTCGGGCCCATTTCGCTGATGGTGGTACGCAGTGGATGACCTTGAATACCCGCTAAATCCCATAACACCACAGGGTTGGCTTCGTAGTGATAATCCTCAATGCCAATTTGTGCCGCCCTTTGTAGCAGCTTTTCACTTGGAGTGCCCGCCATCGCTAGGCCTGAGATATCACCTTTAACATCCGTGATAAAAACCGGCACGCCTTGGCGCGAAAAACCTTCGGCTAAGCTCATCAGCGACACGGTTTTGCCTGTCCCAGTGGCGCCGGCAATTAATCCATGACGATTAGCATACTTAAGATTTAAGTGAACCTGTTGATCACCTTTCCCAATCAATAGAGTATTCAAGGGCATTCCTTATGTTAACTTTAGCGCCTGCACATGGATTGCAGAGCCTTATTTAAGCCACTGTAGTGCGTCGTATATGGGTATAAAAATTCACCATTGAGTGTTGGCCTTAGCGTAATTTATGTCAACATAGGGCGCGAATAAGCTTGGGATAACTGAGCCTGCGCGTGGGATTGGCAATATGCTCCTTGCTGGTGGATAAAATGTGTTATTTTTGTGATTCGCTGAGGCGTGCTTGATGATGAAAACCCCGTTGATTATGCTGGTCTTGTGCTCTACTTTGTTGACGTCTGGCTGCGCCGAATTAGCATGTTCTGCCAGAACTGATGTCGATCCCTATGAGCCCATGCGAGATAAACAGCGCTGTGTTGCCGAGGCGGATAAAAATCTCGACGAGTACCAAAAGGCAAAAGCAGCGGAAGAAAAACAACGGCTGAAAACGGCCATAGAACAAGCCACTCAAAAATCGTTAATTTAGAAAGGATATCTATGAAAGGTGCGGGCGGAACACAGGGTGGGACAGGACAATTTTTTATGGGTCTGGCCATGATGTGTGGCGGATTTTATCTATTGTTCAATGCAATACAAGTGAGCTCTAGTTTTGGACTGGGCTATGGCTTATATCGAGTGAATGCCTTTGGGCAAGGCATGTCGATTACCACAGGCATGGTGATGCTACCGTTTATTATCGGCATTGTGATGGTGTTTTTTGACGCTAAGAGTAAGTTAGCTTGGCTGCTGAGTTTAGGTTCGCTAACGGCCTTGATTGTAGGGGTTATCAGCTCGATTCAATTCCACTTTAAATCTATGTCGGCCTTTGAACTTATCGTGATCCTCGTTTTGGCCTTTGGTGGTTTAGGGTTGTTTTTACGCTCACTGAAAGACGCGCCCACAAGCGATACACAGGCGAAATAATCACTAGACACTTAATCACTAGACACTTAATCACTAGACTCTTAACCACTAGGCGCTAGAGTGCAAATACGAAATCAGAGTTGTGCATCTAAGCGACTTTAATAGCGGTTTAATGAAAGTTTTAACTACAGAGTGAAGGAATGCGATGCGTTGGCGTGACACAGACAGAAGCTCCAATATCGAAGACAGACGCGGCCAGCAAATGGCATCTGCGGGTGTGCCGAGTGCCTTGTTACTCAGGTTCTTGCCCTTTTTGCTGAGAACTAAACTTGGCCGCGTGGTGTTGCTCATCGGCGGCATTTATATTGCTTTTCAGTATTTTACTGGTGGTCTGTCACTCGACCCGAGCGCTCAAACTCATCTTAGCCAATCCCAATCTAGCTCAACAACAGCGGTACAGGATGAAAATGCCCAGTTTGTGGCGGCCATTTTAGGCACCACAGAAACCGTTTGGGGCCAGTTGCTCAAAGGGCAATATCGAGAGCCTAAGTTAGTGCTTTATCGCAATATGACCTCCACCGGCTGCGGTATGGGACAGGCGCAGTCTGGGCCTTTTTATTGTCCCGCCGATAGCAAAGTATATATCGATCTTAGCTTTCTTGATGAGCTTAAAACCTTAGGCGCGCCCGGCGATTTTGCCTTTGCCTATGTGATTGCCCACGAAGTAGGCCACCATGTGCAAAACCTGCTGGGCACTAGCACTAAGGTGCGCCAAGCCCAGCAATCTGGCAGTAAAGTGCAGGCGAATCAATTGAGTGTCGCGCTTGAATTACAGGCGGATTGCTACGCTGGTATTTGGGGGCATTATGTCAATCAACAACTTAACTTACTTGAAGCGGGCGATTTAGCGGAAGGTATTGCCGCCGCCAGTGCTGTGGGTGACGATCGCTTGCAACAGATGGCGGGTCGCGCCGTACAGCCCGATGCTTTTACCCACGGCAGTTCGGCGCAGCGGGTGAAATGGTTTAAGACAGGGTTTGATTCGGGTAATCTCGCCAGTTGTAATACCTTTGCGGCGAAGTGATTTTGTTTGATATCTCAAATGCATACCGAATATAAGTGCAAGGATAACTGAGTGGCCTTTAACGATACCTTTAGATTGAGCAGCCACGCGGTTATCACTAATGCGCAGGGACAAGTGCTGTTGCTTAAAGCCAATTATGGTAATTTTGCTTGGGGTTTGCCCGGTGGCGCACTCGAGCCAGGTGAAACGATTCACGAGGCCTTGGTGCGCGAATGCCAAGAGGAATTAGGCTTAAGTGTGCGGGTTAACTATTTGAGCGGCGTGTATTATCACAGTGCCTATCAATCCCAAGCCTTTATCTTTCGTTGTGAACTGGTGTTGCCTGAGTTGCCTGATAGGCCTGAGGTGGCCAAAGATGGGGCAGAAGCCGAGCCACTGCCAATCCACTTAAGCCACGAACATTCAGAGTTTGCCTTCCACGATATCGACACCCTTAGCGCAGTGCAGCAGCAAAGAATTAAAGATTGCCTCAATTTCAACGGAGTTGTGATGAGCGCAAAGTTCTAATGCTTTGCCAGTAAACCGCAGGCCGTTAATCGGCTTGGGTTTGCGCGAGTAAGGTTTCTAAGCAATGTTCCTTGATCCCGTAATAGGCTTTGATGTCAGCAATTTGCGCGAGGATTGCGGCGCTGTCTTTCTGATTATTTTGTGGCTTTTTGACGGCCAAAATCATCTTATTTTTATTGGTATGTTCTAGGCTGATAAATTCAAACACCTTAGTCGCATAACCGTTGGCTTCCAAAAATAGCGCGCGTAGTGAATCCGTCACCATTTCAGCCTGTTGGCCCATGTGCACCCCATATTGCAGCATAGGTTTGAACAACTCTGGGCTGTGCATCTGCGGGCGAATCTGTTTATGGCAGCAAGGCGAACACATGATGATGTCGGCATTGGCGCGGATACCATAATGAATCGCATAGTCAGTGGCGATATCGCAGGCGTGCAGCGCAATCATCACATCGGTTTGCTTAGGCGCATGGGTTCTCACATCGCCGCAGACAAACGACAATCCTTGGTGATCCAGCGTAGCCGCCGTTTCATTACATAAATCGGCTAAGGCTTGGCGTAATTCCACCCCAGTAACCTGCGCATCATTGTGTAGGCTATGGCGCAGGTAATCATGGATTGCAAAGGTGAGATAGCCTTTGCCTGAGCCAAAATCGACCACATTGATCGGTTGGTCATTCTTGTGGGGTGAAGCTTCGAGTGCTTGGCTGAAAACCTCAATAAATTTATTGATTTGTTTCCATTTGCGCGACATCGCAGGGATAAGATTATGTTGGCTGTCCGTCACACCTAGTTTGGTCAGGAAGGGCCGTTCGATATCCACAAAACGTTTTTTCTCACGGTCATGTTCTAACGGCGCAGCTACGGTTTGTTTAACGTTATGTGTGCTGATTTGGACTTTGCCTTTTTTGCTGATCTCAAGCTGAACTTCTGCCTGCGCCGTGGCTAAGTGGGTGCTCTTAAAATCGCTACCGAGTAACAGTTTTATGCTGGCTAACCCTTCGTCATAACTCAGGTTTTTTGTGATGTGATTCGTCTGATGCTGATACACAAACGATAGCACAGGTTCATTCTGCAAACTGATCGGTCGAATCGTAATGCGCTGCAGGCTTTTATCTGCCCCTCGGTACTTACTCAACAATAGTTTGATCAGACTATTCTTCGCCAAGCTGTCAGCCAAAAGCTGGTAAAAATCATCAAAAGAATTAAGCGCTGAATGGGACATTATTGTTTCCGAAAAAGTAACCAAGAAAAACAGGGTGAGTATTCTAACCGCGATCCGCCGCTACCTAAAGTTATTCTCACCGAGAAGGGGGGTTGGGGCAGACCTCCGCTGCTGATCTATCTGTTGGAGGTCGTAGTGATTAAGCGCTGTCATTCCAGTGACACGCTCTATTAATAATACAGTGACTTGTTAGTCTCAGCACATAACTGCTTTTTCGTCATCACTCTAAATTTAATTTTTTAAATAAGACTGAATTTCTTTTTTTCGCATCACGTAATAGTTTATCAAATGAGATAACTTCAATTACGGTATTGAGATTATCATTGTAGAAAATATAGCCTTGATTATCTAGAAGGGGTTTATAATTTCTCATCTCAAGAATGTCACGTATTGAAGAAGTTAAATCGCAAATTACATAACAATATATTGGTATCCTCTTATTCAAGTGGATTTCTCGCCCCCGCTCATCCATAATCTGATCTGGCTTTCTTAGTTTAAGCACATATCCAGTAACCTGATCAATAGGATTGTCCGAACCGTTATAGTTATCACGCATTGGACGTTTAAACTCGACAATGATAGCCGTAGATGTCTCTCGCTTATCATCACCGTATACAACAGGATTATTAAAAACTAATAAGTCAGGACGTTCTTTAGAGTCAATATCAGTTACAGATTTGAATGATTTATCTGATGCAAGATGTTTATGGTAAGCCATACGTTCATCAATCAACCAAAGGTTATGTTCTTGCACATCATCGCTGGTAGAGCGAATTGCCATAATAATGTCATGAACAGTATCTTCTAGTGCATACTTGTCACCATCTTGTAACTCTAAGCTGAACTCTAAAGCATCGATCACAGCTTTTCTATGGACGATATATTTAGCAAGGTTTGATTTTCCAATCTCGTTTAGATCTTCGGTGTACTTTTGCAAAGACTCTTTATAAGCAGGGTAATCTTTAACTTTACTATGCTTTAATTCGTCTTTCAGTCGTTGGGCTTCTTGCTTTAATTCAAGCTCATAGTTTCGATTAAGCTTGTGTAGCTCAATGTCAAGTTTCTCGTCAGACAAATCAAAAGGGATTGTATTTAACCATAGTGGACGGTTCTTAATAATGTGTCGATACTCATAACCAGCGTGATTAACATATCGTTCAATCATCTTTTTATGCTTTGCATACATTGGTTCTAGGAATGGTTCAAATACTGTTCTCCCATAAAGCATTAACTCTATAATAATCGTGTTGATTGCAGGTGAATCCGCATCTTCATCACATAGGTCAACTTTTTCAGCAATTCTAAATCCCGTTCGTTCTTGGTTAACATATTGATCAAGATAAGAAGAAGTAACATAAATTGAGTAATTAAATTTTAAACCATTAATATCTTCAAAAATAGGAGGTACATTTTCTTCGTATTCTTTTAGTGTATAACCTCTTACAGAGCGAGAATCTGCACAGAGGAAAACTTTGTGATTTTTCTGTTTAGTGATCTTATAGTTTTTGAAAAAATGGGCTTTAAATTGGTTAGAGCCAATTGAAAACTCTTTTTGTTCAATTTCATGTGAATAGGTCGTTTCAAAAACAACTAGTAGATCAATGCTTTCACCACAATCACCTAGTAATTTGAATGATTTTATTTTGCCTTCTAGGAAGTAGATAAGGCTGTGCTCTATGATTTCTGAGGCTATATTATCAAGGTTTTTAGGTAATCTGGTGCGATAGGGATCTTGAATTTCTTTAAGAGAAACTTTAGTTCTTACTCTCTCTGATTGTTCAGCGCTTATTAATTTTTCACTTTCAAAATCAACATCATCAACGGAGAAGCCAAAGGTTAGTTTTTTCTTTTCTTGATTATCGAGATAGACACTTTCGACCTCTACAGTTTCAAAAGCTTTAAGCCATGTGAAGCGACCAACTCCCTTACAACCTAAACTAGATTTGTAGGTAGATTCAGCCGTCTTAAATGATTGATAATTATCATGGTTAAATCCTTCACCATAATCAACAATTTCAAAAGATTCTATCTGTTGAAATTTACGGTCATCTTCGTTCAAAACTTCCTGAGTCGTTTGACGAAAAGCTGTAATGGTTAGTTCAGCTTTATCACCTTTTCTAGTTGCTTGAATTGAGTTAACAATAGCCTCAAATAAAGGAACAAGACGATCACTAGGTGATAATTTGAGATTTTGAACTTTACCTTTAACATCTATTTGCACTGTAGTCCCTTATCCAATACATTTTGGCAGAGTTTAGGAGTTGATAATACAATAAAACTGCTATTTCCACATTGAGTCAAACTAATTTAATGCGAATTAAATGCTTCTTTATAATCTGTTTCAATTTTCTACATTGAGAAAATAAAGATAACGTAAGTCAATTGAGCTTAAAATGTAACCCTTTTAATTAGATCTTTTTTTGTCTTCCTCTGAGTAAATTTAACGAGCCA
>NZ_VXCT01000048.1:0-36972 GCF_052850535.1 Shewanella sp. 1180_01 | reverse complement strand
CTTAATCTAGATAATTAAAGGTGAACTATACTCAAGGCAGCTTCAAAACCTAAGACTGCGTATGATTCAAATAACACCATTAAACATAAACTTGCATTGTGTTGCCCTACTCTTATGCCTTGTGAGTCTCTCGCAGAACGCCAATGCAGCTAAAGTGATCGTGATCGAAAGCTATCACCATGGATATCAATGGGACCAAGAATACTACCGAGCGATTAATGACACGCTTAGCCCCCTGCACAATGTGAGTTATTTCGAAATGGATACCAAGCGTTTACCAAAGGAGCAATTTGCCGAAAGAGCTGATTTAGCGTGGAAGTACATCCAAAGCCAAGCACCTCAACTGGTTATTCTCGCTGATGATAATGCGGTTAACCTGTTGCATCAGCGCCTCAATGACAGCTTAATTCCAGTGGTCTATCTCGGGGTGAATATGAACCCTAGGGAGTATCATCTAAACGAGCATAAGCGTTTTACCGGTGTCATAGAAAGGCCGCTGCTACGACACTCACTCCTCCTCATTCAACGCTTACTCCCACAGACTGTGCACCGTAAAATACTAGTCCTATTTGACCAAGGTGTTACCTCAGACTCAGCTGCAGAATACATCAGCAAACAACACTCAAGTATTTTGGGTGATATCGAAGTGAATTTGGTGCAATTGTCACAGCTCGCAGATTGGCAGCAACAGGTACTGACGGCGAAGGAGCAAGGCTATAACGCCATTGTCGTGGCACTCTACCACACAAGTGAGGGATGCAGAAAAAAGTTCTGTGGATGCGGATCAGCTCCTAAAATGGATATCAGAACATACACCGGTACCGAATTTCGGATTTTGGGGATTTAGCGTCTCCTCCGAGGGCAATATTGGAGGTTACGTACTCGATGGCTATCATCATGGCGAATTAGCAGCGAATATGGCGTTAAAAATACTGGCTGGCGAGAAACCCGAAAACATCTTTCCAGTAACAGATGATCTTGGGAAATACATGTTCAGTCAGCAAGGCTTGGCCAAATGGAATATTAGCCTACCGAAAGAAATCGAGAAAAATACACTCTGGGTGAAGTAACGAAAAATAAGACATAAAAAAGCCGAGCATTCGCCCGGCTTTTTAAAAGTGTAACCTTAATTACTCAGCAGCTTCAACATCAACAGCTTGAGCAGCTTCTGGACGGCCAACTAGCTCGATGTAAGCCATAGGGGCTTTATCACCAGCACGTAAACCGCACTTAAGGATACGGGTATAGCCACCAGGACGTTCCTGGTAACGTGGACCCAACTCAGTAAATAACTTACCTACGACTTCAGCGTCGCGAGTACGTGCAAACGCTAAACGACGGTTTGCAACGCTGTCACTCTTAGCAAGTGTTATCAGAGGCTCAACTACGCGACGCAGTTCTTTCGCTTTAGCCACAGTTGTCTTGATGATCTCATGACGAACTAGTGAACCTGCCATGTTGCGAAACATGGCTTGGCGATGACTGCTGTTACGGTTTAGTTGACGACCACTCTTACGATGGCGCATGACCTAATCCTTATAACCTAAATCTGTACAAACCTGAGACTTATAGGTCGTCTGCTAAACTGGCTGGAGGCCAATTTTCCAAACGCATACCTAACGACAGTCCGCGAGAAGCTAAAACGTCCTTAATTTCAGTAAGAGATTTCTTACCTAAGTTAGGGGTCTTCAGCAACTCAACTTCAGTGCGCTGTACCAGATCTCCGATGTAATGAATCGCTTCGGCTTTCAAGCAGTTAGCCGAACGTACAGTTAGCTCTAAATCGTCGACAGGACGCAGCAGAATCGGATCGAATTCCGGTTTCTCTTCTTTCAGCTCTGGCTCAGTCACGTCACGTAATTCAACAAACGCATCTAGCTGTTCAGCCAGAATAGTTGCAGAACGACGGATAGCTTCCTCAGGATCGATAGTACCGTTTGTGGTCATATCGATAACGAGTTTATCTAAGTCAGTACGCTGTTCTACACGTGCTGCTTCTACATTGTAGGCAATACGTGCAACTGGCGAGAAAGAAGCATCAACCAGCAAGCGGCCGATTGGGCGATCATCGTCTTCAGTCTGTGCACGAGCAGATGCTGGTACATAGCCACGACCACGCTCAACGCGAATACGCATGCTGATATCATTGTTACCTGTCAGGTGACAGATAATATGATCAGGATTCACGATAGTGACATCACCATCATGCGTGATATCTGCTGCGATGACAGGGCCTGCGCCGGACTTGCTCAACGTAAGCATAGCCTCGTCTTTACCCTCGATAGTCACTGCTAACCCTTTCAGGTTTAACAAGATCTCAAGGATATCTTCTTGAACGCCTTCCTTACTGCTGTATTCGTGCAGTACACCGTCAATCTCGACTTCGGTAACCGCGCAGCCGGGCATAGACGACAATAGGATGCGACGCAACGCGTTACCTAAAGTGTGGCCGAAACCACGCTCAAGTGGTTCCAATGTAACCTTGGCACGTGTTGAGTTAACCTGCTCGATATCAACGAGACGCGGTTTAAGAAATTCTGTAACAGAACCCTGCATTGTGTCCTCTCTTGTTTGTTAGCCTTACTTAGAGTAAAGCTCGACGATCAGCTGTTCGTTAATTTCCGCAGACAAATCGCTACGTTCTGGAACGCGCTTGAAAGCACCTTCCATTTTCGCATTGTCGACTTCAACCCATGTAGGCTTCTCGCGTTGAGCTGCCACTTCTAAAGCCGCTTTAATACGAGCTTGAGTACGTGACTTCTCGCGGATGCTCACAACATCATTCGCAGACACTTTGAATGATGGAATGTTAACAACACGACCGTTAACCATAATTGATTTATGGCTTACTAGCTGACGTGATTCTGCACGAGTTGCACCGAAGCCCATACGATAAACGACGTTATCAAGACGGGTTTCTAAAAGCTGAAGCAGGTTTTCACCTGTGTTGCCTTTAGTACGTGCAGCATCTTTGTAATAGTTACGGAATTGTTTTTCTAACACACCGTAAATACGACGAACTTTTTGTTTTTCGCGTAACTGAGTACCGTACTCTGACAAACGTGGCTTACGAGCGCCATGTTGTCCAGGTGCAGTTTCCAGTTTACACTTTGAATCGATTGCTCTCACACCGCTTTTTAAGAAAAGGTCTGTACCTTCTCGGCGGCTGAGCTTGAGCTTGGGACCCAAGTATCTTGCCATGATCTTTCTCCAACTATCCTAACGAAACGGCGTTATACACGACGCTTTTTAGGAGGACGACAACCATTATGAGGGATCGGCGTCACATCGGTAATGTTGGTAATTTTATAACCAACAGCGTTCAGCGCACGAATGGCTGACTCACGACCTGGACCTGGACCCTTCACAAACACTTCAAGGTTTTTTAAACCGTAGTCTTGAGCAGCAGCACCTGCACGCTCAGCAGCCACCTGTGCAGCAAATGGAGTAGATTTACGTGAACCACGGAAACCTGAACCACCTGAAGTAGCCCATGACAACGCATTACCTTGACGATCTGTAATGGTGACAATAGTGTTGTTGAAAGAAGCATGGATATGAGCCATGCCATCTGCAACCTGTTTACGTACGCGCTTACGCGGAGAACGTGACGGAACTTTAGCCATTGCTTTACCTTCCCGTTACTTTCTAATAGGTTTACGTGGACCTTTACGCGTACGCGCATTGGTCTTAGTACGTTGCCCACGGAGAGGCAGGCTACGGCGATGGCGGAGACCACGATAACAACCAAGATCCATAAGACGCTTGATGTTCATTGAAATCTCACGACGTAAGTCACCTTCTACAATGTATTTGGCGACTTCTTCGCGTAGTATATCTATTTGAGCTTCGCTCAATTCCTTGATCTTAGCAGTTTCAGCGATTGCTGTAGCCGCGCAGATTGCTCTAGCGCGAGTACGGCCGATGCCGAAAATAGCAGTCAATGCGATGACTGTATGCTTTTGATCAGGAATGTTAATGCCAGCGATACGGGCCACTATGCACTCCTTAAAGTTAAAGGCCAACTGCGAAAAGCCCGAAAGGATACTCGACAGTCAACAGATTTGCAAACTAAATTTTGTTCAGCCCAATTCATGGGCTGAACAAATTACTTTTTAGCCTTGACGCTGTTTGTGTTTTGGTTCAACACAGATAACGCGTACAACGCCACTACGCTTGACGATCTTGCAGTTACGGCAGATCTTCTTCACGGAAGCTCGAACTTTCATTTCATCACTCCGTAAAGCTACTTAGCGACCAAAGCGATCTAAATTCGCTTTGTTTACTAGGTTAGCTTTCTTCATCACAGACTCATACTGATGAGACATCATATGCGTCTGAACCTGAGCCATGAAGTCCATGATCACGACTACCATAATGAGTAGTGAAGTACCGCCAAAATAGAACTGTACTTTCCACGCGATTAACATGAACTCCGGAATTAAGCAGATAAAGGTTATGTATAACGCGCCTGCCAATGTCAAACGGGTCATAACTTTATCAATGTAACGCGAAGTCTGTTCTCCAGGACGGATCCCAGGGATGAATGCGCCACTCTTCTTCAAGTTATCTGCTGTTTCGCGTGGGTTAAATACCAACGCAGTATAGAAGAAACAGAAAAAGATAATCGCTGTTGCATATAATAATGAGTAAAGCGGTTGTCCAGGTGACACAGCCAGTGAAAAATCACTTAACCATGACATGGATTCATTTTGACCGAACCACTGAGCCAGTGTTCCAGGGAACAAAATGATGCTTGACGCAAAAATTGGCGGAATAACACCTGCCATGTTTATTTTAAGCGGTAAGTGGGTACTTTGCGCAGCGAACACCTTACGGCCCTGCTGACGCTTAGCATAGTTAACGACGATACGACGCTGACCACGTTCCACAAACACTACAAAATAAGTCACTGCAAACACAATTACCGCGAGCAACAACAATACTAACACATTCAAGTCACCTTGACGCGCCTGCTCAGCCGTTTGGCCGATAGCGGAAGGTAATCCAGCAACAATACCTGCGAAAATTAAAATCGAGATACCGTTACCTATACCACGTTCGGTAATCTGCTCACCTAGCCACATAAGGAACATAGTTCCCGTCACTAAGCTCACAACCGCAACAAAGTAGAACCCAAATCCAATGTTGACCACGAGGCCTGGCACTAAGTTTGGTAACCCGGTTGCAATACCGACCGACTGGAATGTACCCAGCACTAAGGTACCCCATCTGGTATATTGACTGATTTTCTTACGACCTGATTCGCCTTCTTTTTTCAATTCAGCGAGTGCAGGATGTACGACAGTCAACAGTTGCATGATAATCGATGCCGAAATATACGGCATGATACCTAATGCAAAGATAGAGGCACGCGAAAGGGCGCCACCCGAGAACATGTTAAACATGCCCAGGATGGTCCCTTTTTGCTGAGCAAACAGCTCTGCTAATACAGCTGCGTCAATACCAGGAATTGGCACAAACGAACCGGCTCTAAAGACGATAATCGCACCAATCACGAACAGGAGGCGAGCTTTCAATTCTGAAAGTCCACCTTTCGCGCTTTTTAAATCAAGTCCTGGTTTTGCCATCGACGTATTATTCCTCGATCTTACCGCCGGCAGCTTCAATAGCTGCACGTGCACCTTTGGTTACCTTCAGACCTTTAACAGTCACAGGGCGCTCAATGGTACCTGAAAGAACAATTTTCGCAAACTGGATGTTGCGAGTTATAACGTTCGCATCTTTCAGAGCGTTTAAGTCGATAACATCACCGTTAACTTTTGCCAGTTCGAGTACACGAACTTCAGCTGTTACCATAGCGCGACGCGAGGTAAAACCAAATTTAGGTAAACGGATTTTAAGTGGCATTTGACCACCTTCAAATCCTGGGCGTACACCGCCACCAGAACGAGACTTTTGGCCTTTATGACCACGACCCGCTGTTTTACCTAGACCTGAGCCCATACCACGGCCTACACGCTTTGGTGCATGCTTAGAGCCTGCAGCTGGAGATAGAGTATTTAAACGCATCTATTAATCCTCCACCTTAACCATGTAGTAGACCTTGTTGATCATACCGCGAACTGAAGGAGTATCTTCTAATTCAACAGTGTGACCAATGCGACGCAAACCAAGACCCGTTAGGGTTGCACGGTGCTTCGGTAAACGACCGATACCGCTTTTAGTTTGAGTAACTTTTACAGTTTTAGTTGCCATGGTGCATTACCCCCGAATTTCGTCAACATTCAGGCCACGCTTAGCTGCGATTTGCGAAGGTGACTTCATGTGCACCAAAGCATCGACAGTCGCGCGAACGATGTTGATCGGGTTAGTAGAACCGTATGCTTTTGACAGAACGTTATGAACGCCTGCTACTTCCAATACGGCACGCATTGCGCCACCGGCAATAATACCAGTACCTTGTGATGCAGGTTGCATGTACACAAGAGAACCAGTATGACGACCTTTAACTGGGTGATGCAGAGTACCTGCATTCAACTCAACGGTCACAATGTTACGACGAGCTTTTTCCATAGCTTTTTGAATCGCTGCTGGAACTTCACGTGCTTTGCCATAGCCATAGCCAATCTTACCGTTACCGTCACCCACTACTGTCAGTGCTGTGAAGCTAAAGATACGACCGCCCTTAACTACTTTAGAAACACGATTAACTGCAATCAATTTCTCTTGCAGATCGTCTTTTTGCTGAGCTTCTAATTTAGCCATTTTATAACCCCTTAGAACTTCAGGCCAGCTTCACGAGCTGCATCTGCTAAAGCAGCTACACGACCGTGATACTTGAAACCAGAACGATCGAACGCAACTGAAGTTACGCCTTTTTCGATCGCGCGCTCAGCAACAAATTTACCTACTGCTTTCGCTGCGTCTACGTTACCGGTACTCTTCAGTAGCTCTTTAACCGCTTTTTCTACGGTTGAAGCAGCTGCCAACACCTGAGCTTCAGGATTGATCACCTGAGCATAAATGTGACGCGGTGTACGATGTACAACCAGACGGTTCACGCCCAGCTCTTGGATCTTCTTACGAGCGCGAGTAGCGCGACGTAAGCGAGATGTTTTCTTATCCATATCGCGTTACCTACTTCTTCTTAGCCTCTTTACGGCGTACTACTTCGTCGTCATAGCGAACACCCTTGCCTTTATATGGCTCTGGTGGACGATATCCGCGAATCTCAGCAGCGACTTGGCCAATTAACTGTTTATCAACGCCACGTAGGACGATGTCAGTTTGGCTAGGGCACTCTGCAGTAACGCCTGCGGGCAGTTTGTGTACTAACGGATGAGAGAAACCTAAAGTAAGGTCAATGTCAGAACCGACGAGTTTCGCACGGTAACCAACGCCAACTAACTTTAATTTACGCTCAAAACCTTGAGATACACCAACAACCATGTTGTTTACTAATGCACGAGTTGTACCAGCCTGTGCCCAAGCGTTAGAAACGCCTTCAACAGGGAGGAACTTAACTACGCCAGCTTCAATAACAACATTGACCGCATTGTTGATCACTCGAGTCAGACTACCTTTTCCGCCTTTGACGGTAAGGGTCTGTTCGTTCAAGGTCACCTCTACGCCAGCTGGAATAGATACTGGTGCTTTTGCTACACGAGACATTCCTAGCTCCTTAAGCTACGTAGCAGATAACCTCGCCACCCATGCCTGCAAGGCGGGCGGCACGATCAGTCATCAAGCCTTTAGAAGTGGACACAATTGCGACACCCAGACCGCCCATCACCTTTGGAAGTTCGTTTTTACCTTTGTAAATACGAAGACCAGGACGACTTACACGCTGGATAGTCTCAACGACTGGTTGGCCTTGGAAATACTTTAAAGTAACTTCCAGTTCAGGCTTGGCTTCATCTGCTACGGCGTAATCAGCGATATAACCTTCATCTTTAAGTAGTTTCGCAATTGCGACTTTCAACTTAGCTGAAGGCATCTTCACCGATACGTGGTTAGCAGCTTGGCCGTTACGAATACGGGTTAACATATCCGCAATAGGATCTTGCATGCTCATATTAGCTTACTCCGTGACAAGTGCTTACCAGCTGGCCTTACGCAGGCCAGGAACTTCACCACGCATGGTTGCTTCACGTAATTTGATACGGCTTAAGCCGAATTTACGTAAGAAGCCATGAGGGCGACCAGTTTGATTACAACGATTGCGTTGACGCGCAGCGCTGGAATCACGTGGTAGAGCTTGCAGCTTAAGTACCGCATCCCAACGATCTTCGTCAGAAGAAGCTGGACTTGCAATGATAGTCTTAAGAGCCGCACGCTTTTCAGCGTACTTGGCCACGAGCTGTGCACGTTTAGCTTCACGTGCTTTCATTGATGTTTTTGCCATTACGCTACCCTTATTTCTTGAATGGGAAGTTAAAAGCGTCTAACAAAGCACGACCTTCTTCATCATTCTTCGCAGTAGTAGTGATAACAATATCCATACCACGAATCTTATCGATTTTATCGTAATCGATTTCTGGGAAGATGATCTGCTCACGCACGCCCATTGCGTAGTTACCACGGCCGTCAAACGCTTTAGCGCTTAAGCCACGGAAGTCACGAATACGTGGGATTGCGATATCGACTAAACGCTCTAAGAATTCCCACATACGCTCACCGCGTAGGGTAACTTTACAGCCAATAGGGTAGCCTTCACGGATTTTAAAACCAGCAACTGACTTACGAGCTACAGTCACTACTGGTTTTTGACCAGCGATTGCAGTCATATCACGGACAGCATGGTCCATGATTTTCTTGTCTGCAACAGCTTCGCCAACACCCATGTTTAGGGTGATTTTCTCAATCCGAGGGACTTGCATGACACTGGTATAACCGAACTTTTTAGCAAGTTCAGCGACAACAGTCTCTTGGTATTTATCATGCAGTTTCGCCATCGTTTACTCCAATTACTTAACGAGTTCACTGTTCGATTTGAAGAAACGAACTTTTTTGCCGTCTTCAAAGCGGAAACCAACGCGATCAGCTTTGCCAGTGGCAGAGTTGAAAATCGCTACATTTGATGCTTGTATCGGTGCTTCTTTCTCAACAATACCGCCAGCTACGCCCAATTGTGGGTTTGGCTTTTGGTGTTTTTTGACAAGATTGATGCCTTCAACAATCAATTTACCAGTAGGAAGGACTTGAGAAACTTTTGCACGTTTACCCTTGTCTTTACCTGCTAATACAATCACTTCGTCTTCACGACGTATTTTAGCTGCCATTTTGAAGCTCCTTACAGTACTTCTGGTGCCAGCGAGACAATTTTCATAAATTGCTCATTACGCAATTCACGTGTCACTGGTCCAAAGATACGAGTACCAATCGGCTGCAGGTTGTTGTTCAAAAGAACAGCTGCATTCCGATCGAAGCGAATGACAGAACCGTCTGGACGACGTACGCCTTTCTTAGTACGGACTACCACCGCGTTATACACATCGCCTTTCTTCGCTTTAGCGCGAGGAATCGCTTCTTTAACAGAAACTTTGATGATGTCGCCGATACCGGCATAACGACGATGAGAGCCACCCAAGACCTTAATACACTGAACTCTGCGTGCGCCGCTGTTACAAGCAACGTCAAGAGTCGATTGCATTTGGATCATTTTAAGTGCTCCGCTATCGTTACTACACAATTCCCACTATGGGACAATAAAAACACTCATTTTTGCTATTAATTTAGTCAAAAATGGCGCGCAAATATAACACCATAAAAGTGGAATGTATAGTATTAAAAAACAAACGGCCCCACATTCTGGAGCCGTTTACCTAAATACCTAATTAACTTAGGCCTTTGATACTACTTCAACCAGGGTCCAAGACTTAGTCTTAGACAAAGGACGACATTCGCGAATCGCTACTAAATCGCCTTCATTGCACTGATTAGTTTCGTCATGTGCATGGATCTTCGTCGTACGCTTAATGTATTTCCCATAAATTGGGTGTTTCACTTGGCGTTCGATAGCAACAGTAATGGACTTGTCCATTTTGTTGCTAGTTACACGACCCTGCAAAGTACGGATTTTATCAGACATTATGCACCCGCCTTAGAAGTAATAATGGTCTTAACGCGCGCAATGTTACGGCGCACCAATTTCAGTTGATTAGTCTGAGTCAACTGACCAGTGGCGTGTTGCATACGCAGGTTAAACTGCTCACGCAGCAGACCAAGTAGTTCAGCGTTCAGTTCTTCAACGCTTTTTTCTCTCAGTTCGCTCGCTTTCATTACATCACCGTCTTAGTTACGAAGGTAGTCTTAATTGGAAGCTTGGCAGCAGCCAAAGCAAACGCTTCACGAGCGATCACTTCAGAAACACCATTCATCTCATAAAGAACCTTACCAGGTTGAATCTGACATACCCAGTATTCAACGTTACCTTTACCTTTACCCATACGCACTTCAAGAGGCTTAGAGGTAATCGGCTTGTCCGGGAAAACTCGAATCCAAATTTGTCCCTGACGCTTAATGTGACGTGTCATGGCACGACGTGCAGATTCGATCTGACGGGCAGTTAAACGGCCACGGCCGACTGCTTTCAGACCAAAAGTACCAAAGCTAACTTCGGTACCGTTCGCTAGACCGCGGTTGCGGCCTTTGAACATCTTGCGAAACTTCATACGTTTAGGTTGCAGCATTGCCGGCTCTCCTATTTACCACGAGGCTTGCGCTTAGGTTGCTGCTGCTTCGGTTCTTCAATCTGTGGCAGCATTCCATCTAGAACTTCACCTTTGAAGATCCAAACTTTAACGCCAATCACACCGTATTGGGTGTGACTTTCAGATGTAGAATAGTCGATATCAGCACGCAAAGTATGTAAAGGTACACGACCCTCACGATACCACTCGTCACGCGCAATCTCAGCTCCGCCTAAACGGCCACTAACTTGTACTTTGATACCTTGAGCACCAATACGCATTGCGTTTTGAACTGCGCGCTTCATAGCACGACGGAACATTACGCGACGCTCTAATTGCTGTGCAATTGAGTCAGCAACTAATTTGGCATCTAGCTCAGGTTTACGGATCTCAGCGATGTTAATTTGAGCAGGAGTGCCAGCAAGTTTTGACACTGCAGCACGCAATACTTCAACGTCTTCACCTTTCTTACCGATCACAACACCTGGACGGGCAGTGTGAATGGTAACGCGGATGCTTTTCGCTGGACGCTCGATAACAATCTTAGATACTGAAGCAGCTTGTAATTTCTCTACAAGAAACTTACGCACTTCCCAGTCGCTGTTCAGGTTACTTGCGTAATCTGATTTATCTGCGTACCAGGTAGAGATCCAAGGCTTGGTGATACCCAGACGGATACCATTAGGATGTACTTTCTGTCCCATTGCTCTCTCCTAGCGATCTGATACAACCACAGTAATGTGGCTGGTACGCTTCATGATACGATCAGCGCGGCCTTTAGCACGTGGCATGATACGCTTCATAGTCGGGCCTTCATCTACGAAGACGGCTCCTACTTTAAGCTCATCAATATCCGCGCCTTCGTTGTGTTCGGCGTTTGCGATAGCTGAGTCAAGTACTTTTTTAACCAGTACGGCGGCTTTCTTGGGGCTGAAAGTCAAAATTTCGAGTGCCTTAGCAACAGGCAAACCACGAATTTGATCAGCAACCAGACGGGCCTTCTGCGCAGACGTACGGGCAAAACGATGTTTAGCTAAAACTTCCATCTTATTCCTCCCGTATTAACGCTTCTTCGCTTTCTTATCAGCGGCATGGCCACGATAAGTGCGAGTTGGTGAAAATTCACCAAGTTTGTGGCCGATCATTTCGTCAGTTACGAACACAGGAACGTGCTGACGACCATTATGGACAGCGATGGTCAAACCAATCATATTTGGAATGATCATAGAGCGACGTGACCAAGTCTTAATAGGCTTTTTGTCACCGGCTTCCATCGCTTTCTCTACCTTCTTCAGCAAGTGCAGGTCAATGAAGGGACCTTTCTTGAGAGAACGTGGCATGGCGAATCCTCTTACTATTTATTACGACGACGTACGATGTACTTGTCAGTGCGCTTGTTACTACGAGTTTTATAACCCTTAGTTGGCACACCCCATGGAGTCACTGGGTGACGACCACCAGAAGTACGGCCTTCACCACCACCGTGTGGATGGTCTACTGGGTTCATTGCAACACCACGTACTGTAGGGCGTATGCCTCTCCAGCGTTTAGCACCTGCTTTACCTAACTGGCGTAGCATGTGTTCGGCATTACCAACTTCACCAAATGTCGCGCGGCAATCAACTGGCACTTTACGCATTTCGCCAGAGCGAAGACGTAGAGTGGCATATGCGCCATCACGAGCAACAACTTGTACATAAGCACCTGCAGAACGAGCGATCTGAGCACCTTTACCAGGCTTCATTTCAACTGCGTGAACTACAGAACCTACTGGGATGTTGCGCAGTGGCATTGCGTTACCGGTTTTGATCTCGGCAGCAACACCAGACTGGATTTTGTCGCCAGCTTGCATGCCTTTGGCAGCAAGAATATAACGACGTTCACCATCCGCATACAGTACTAACGCGATGTTAGCTGTACGGTTTGGATCGTATTCCAGACGCTCAATCTTTGCAGGGATACCATCTTTATCGCGTTTGAAGTCGATTAGACGATAATGCTGCTTATGACCACCACCTACGTGACGGACAGTGATACGGCCAGTATTGTTACGGCCACCACTTTTAGATTTTTTCGCCAACAGGCCAGCAAAGGGTTTACCCTTATGCAGGTCAGTGTTCACCACTTTAACAACGTGGCGACGACCTGGAGAGGTTGGCTTACACTTAATAACTGCCATGATAATTCTCCTTTGCTTACTCAGCGCCGCCGACGAAATCGATGTCAGCACCAGCAGCTAGAGTTACATAGGCTTTTTTCCAATCGCTACGACGACCAGTACGGCCACCAGTGCGTTTAGTTTTGCCTTTGCTTACTAAAGTGCGAACTGAATCAACTTCAACTTCAAATAGCTTAGCAACAGCAGCTTTAATTTCAGCTTTAGTTGCATCGATAGCTACGCGGAAAACAACAGTGTTGTGCTTCTCAGCGTTCACAGTGCTCTTTTCAGAGATGTGTGGAGCGAGAATAACTTTTAGCAAACGTTCTTCGCGGATCATCATGCTAGCATCTCCTCGATTTGCTTCACTGCGTCAGCAGTCACAAGCACAGTGTTGAACGCGATCAGACTAACTGGGTCAAGACCCGCTACGTCACGAACGTCAACTTTGTACAGGTTACGAGCTGCTAAGAATAAGTTCTCATCAACTTCTGCAGTCACAATCAGAACGTCTTCAAGGTTCATTGCTTTCAATTTAGCTTTCAGCTCTTTAGTTTTAGGAGCTTCAACACCGAAAGATTCAACAACAACCAGACGCTCTTGACGTACCAATTCAGACAAAATGCTTTTCAGCGCGCCGCGGTACATCTTTTTGTTAACTTTTTGGCTATGATCTTGGGTTTTAGCAGCGAATGTTACGCCACCGCCACGCCAGATTGGGCCTTTAACAGAACCAGCACGAGCACGGCCAGTTCCTTTTTGGCGCCAAGGCTTTTTGCCTGAGCCAGTTACTTCCGCACGAGTCTTTTGAGCACGAGTGCCCTGACGCGCGTTTGCAGCGTATGCTACAACTACCTGATGAACCAGTGCCTCGTTAAAGTCACGGCCGAAGGTAGTTTCGGAAACTTCAAGAGCGCTTTGCGCGTCTTTCAATACCAATTCCATTACTATCTCCTCAGACCTTAAGCTTTAACGGCAGGCTTGATAATCAAGTCGCCATTGGTAGCGCCAGGAACAGCGCCACGGACTAGTAGCAGGTTACGCTCAACATCTACACGAACTACAACTAGATTTTGAGTAGTAACACGCTCGGCACCCATATGGCCTGACATTTTTTTGCCTTTGAATACGCGACCAGGCGTTTGGTTCTGACCGATAGAACCATTCGAGCGGTGCGACAAAGAGTTACCGTGAGTCATATCTTGAGTACGGAAGTTCCAACGCTTAACGCCGCCTTGGAAACCTTTACCTTTAGATTGACCAGTAACATCTACTTTCGCTACGTCTGCGAAAATATCAACATTTAGCTCAGCACCAACTTCAATGCCCTCGCCTTCACCGTCTACCAAACGCATTTCCCACAAACCACGACCGGCTTCAACGCCGCTCTTGGCAAAGTGACCTGCTTCTGGTTTAGTGATGCGATTGGCTTTTTTGGTGCCAGTTGTAACTTGAAGTGCACGGTAGCCGTCAGTTTCTAAAGTTTTCACTTGAGTAACACGGTTGCCTGCAACTTCAATTACAGTAACTGGTATTGAAACACCATCTTCAGTGAAGATGCGAGTCATACCAACTTTACGACCAATAAGACCGATAGCCATCTCTCAAACCTCTTCTTACTAGGATCTCAATTAACCCAAGCTAATCTGTACGTCGACACCAGCCGCAAGATCTAAACGCATTAACGCGTCTACAGTCTTTTCAGTTGGCTCTACGATGTCAACCAGGCGCTTGTGTGTACGTAATTCGTACTGGTCACGAGCATCTTTATTAACGTGCGGAGAGATCAAAATGGTATAACGCTCTTTACGCGTAGGTAGTGGAATTGGACCACGTACTTGAGCGCCTGTACGCTTAGCAGTTTCAACGATTTCCGCTGTAGATTGATCAATTAAGCGATGATCAAATCCCTTTAAGCGGATACGGATTCTTTGGTTCTGCATTGACCAGAGCTCCTAAAATGGACATATAAAAAATCACCCTCTAGCTTCTTCTATATAGAAAAGCAGAGCGAGATGATTTAACCGTTCGACTCCCAATCGGAGCCGCTATGATAATGATTAACTTAAGCGACTAATCATTTAATTCGTCGACCTAGGTCGACGAGGGGGCCATTATACCTATCTAAATCCGGATATCAAGCCCGCTGTGTAAATAGTCATCAAATAACTATTTAACTTCAGAGTGGCGAGCATTTTACACAAATTTGTGGATAAAACCAGCCCCTAAAACAAAAAAGGAAGCCGAAGCTTCCTTTTCAAACTAATCTCTATCGCTATTAAGCAATGATTTTAGCTACTACACCAGCACCTACTGTACGACCACCTTCACGGATTGCGAAGCGTAAACCTTCGTCCATCGCGATTGGGCAAATCAGAGTAACTACCATTTTGATGTTGTCGCCAGGCATTACCATCTCTACGCCTTCTGGCAGTTCGATAGTACCGGTTACGTCAGTTGTACGGAAGTAGAACTGTGGACGGTAGCCTTTGAAGAATGGAGTGTGACGTCCGCCTTCTTCTTTTGACAGAACATAAACTTCTGATTCAAAAGTGGTGTGTGGGTTGATTGAACCTGGTTTAGCCAATACTTGACCACGTTCTACGTCATCACGCTTAGTACCACGTAATAACACACCACAGTTCTCACCTGCACGACCTTCGTCAAGCAGCTTACGGAACATTTCTACGCCAGTACACGTTGTTTTAGTCGTAGTGCGAACACCAACGATTTCAACTTCGTCACCCACTTTAACAATACCACGCTCAACACGGCCAGTTACTACAGTACCACGGCCAGAGATTGAGAATACGTCTTCGATTGGCAGTAGGAACGGCTTATCGATGTCACGTTGTGGTTCTGGAATGTAAGAATCCAGTGCGTTAGCCAGTTCAATAATCTTAGCTTCCCACTCTGGTTGGCCTTCTAGCGCCTTCAGAGCTGAACCTTGGATTACTGGTAAGTCATCACCTGGGAAATCGTATTCTGACAGAAGTTCACGCACTTCCATTTCTACCAATTCCAGTAATTCTTCGTCATCTACCATGTCACATTTGTTCATGAACACGATGATGTACGGTACGCCAACCTGACGAGAAAGCAGGATGTGCTCACGAGTCTGTGGCATTGGACCGTCTGTAGAAGCAACTACTAAAATCGCGCCGTCCATCTGTGCAGCACCAGTGATCATGTTTTTAACATAGTCAGCATGGCCTGGGCAGTCTACGTGTGCGTAGTGACGAGTTGGAGTATCGTATTCGATGTGAGAGGTATTGATTGTAATACCGCGCTCACGCTCTTCTGGAGCGTTATCGATTTGAGAGAAGTCTTTAGCTTCGCCACCGTAGGTCTTAGCCAGTACGTGAGAGATAGCTGCAGTCAGTGTGGTTTTACCATGGTCAACGTGACCAATGGTGCCCACGTTTACGTGAGGCTTAATACGTTCAAATTTAGCTTTTGCCACGATATATTCCTTTCTTTTCAGAATAGTCCAGTCAGTGCTGGACCATAATAACATTTATGTCGTAACTGGATATTAGCTACGAGATTCAATAATCGCTTTTGCAATGTTTTGCGGTGCATCAGAGTACTTCAAAAACTCCATAGAGTATGAAGCGCGACCCTGTGTAGCAGAGCGCAAATCAGTTGCATAACCAAACATTTCAGAAAGAGGCACTACAGCATGGACTATTTTGATGCCACCAAAGCCATCATCCATCCCTTCAATCAAGCCACGACGACGGTTTAAATCACCAACGACGTCACCCATATAATTTTCAGGAGTAGTTACTTCTACTTTCATGCAAGGTTCGAGCAACGCCGGATTCGCTTCAAGCGCACCCTTTTTGAAGCCCATAGAACCTGCAATTTTGAACGCCATCTCATTCGAGTCCACATCATGATATGAACCGTCGAACAGAGTGACCTTCACGTCCAACACAGGGAAGCCAGCGAGAACGCCATTCTTCATCTGTTCTTGGATACCTTTATCAACCGCAGGAATGAATTCACGAGGAATCACACCTCCCACAACTGCATTGACAAATTCGTAACCAGCGCCTTCTTCATTAGGCTCTAGTTTTAACCAAACGTGACCGAATTGTCCACGACCACCTGATTGGCGTACAAATTTACCTTCAGCTTCTACTGATGCTCGGATAGTTTCGCGGTAGGCCACTTGTGGCTTACCTACGTTACATTCAACACCGAATTCGCGACGCATACGGTCGACGATGATGTCTAAGTGTAACTCACCCATACCCGAAATCAGAGTTTGTGATGATTCTTCGTCAGTTTCAACTCGGAATGATGGATCTTCCGCTGCAAGCTTTTGCAACGCGATACCCATTTTGTCCTGGTCGGCTTTTGACTTAGGCTCAACGGCAATGGTAATTACTGGCTCTGGGAACTCCATACGTTCCAAGATCACTCTATGATCGTTATCACAAAGCGTATCACCCGTAGTCACTTCTT
Organism: Shewanella sp. 1180_01; assembly: GCF_052850535.1. Lineage (NCBI taxonomy): Bacteria > Pseudomonadati > Pseudomonadota > Gammaproteobacteria > Alteromonadales > Shewanellaceae > Shewanella > Shewanella sp. 1180_01. The sequence goes on along the minus strand of NZ_VXCT01000048.1, from coordinate 19,686 downwards.
TTAGACCAATCGCCGCTGCGATATCACCAGCACGGACTTCTTTCAGTTCAGTACGATCGTTTGCATGCATTTGCACCATACGACCTACGCGTTCACGCTTCTGTTTCACAGAGTTGTAAACGCCCGAACCTGATTCGAGTACGCCTGAGTACACGCGAATAAAGGTCAAAGTTCCTACGAATGGATCTGTAGCAATCTTAAATGCCAATGCAGCAAAAGGCGCATTGTCATCTGATGGGCGCTCTACTTCTTGGTCGTTCTCATCGATGCCCTTAATTGGAGGCACATCAATTGGCGCTGGCAAGAATTCAATAACCGCATCAAGTACCGCTTGAACGCCTTTGTTCTTAAATGCAGAACCACAAGTCGCTAAAACGATTTCATTATTTATAGTACGCTGACGTAGTGCCTTTTTAATCTCGTCTTCTGATAGGGTGCCTTCTTCAAGGTACTTATCCATCAGCTCGTCCGAAGATTCGGCGGCTACTTCAACTAGATACTCATGCATTTCAGCCGCTTTAGCCGCTAACTCTGCAGGGATCTCCTCATAAGTGAAAGTCATACCCTGGTCTGATTCATTCCAGTTAATTGCTTTCATCTTGATTAAGTCGATCACGCCTTTGAAGTTTTCTTCTGCACCAATATTCAATTGAATAGGCACACAAGTGGCTCCAAGACGAGTTCTAATTTGCTTCACTACACGTTCAAAGTCTGCACCTGCACGGTCCATCTTGTTGACAAATACTAAGCGTGGAACGCGGTATTTATCAGCTTGACGCCACACTGTTTCTGACTGAGGTTCAACACCAGATGAACCACAGAAAACGACAACAGCGCCGTCGAGGACGCGCAGAGACCGTTCAACTTCAATAGTAAAGTCAACGTGACCAGGGGTATCGATGATATTGATGCGGTGTTCAGTGAATTGAGCATCCATACCACGCCAGAATGTGGTTACCGCAGCCGAGGTGATAGTGATACCACGCTCTTGCTCTTGAACCATCCAGTCTGTGGTAGCGGCGCCGTCATGCACCTCACCGATTTTATGAGACAAACCGGTATAGAACAGAACACGTTCTGTTGTGGTGGTTTTACCTGCGTCAACATGAGCACAAATACCGATATTACGATAACGCTCAATTGGGGTTGTACGAGCCACGATTATACCCTCTCCACCAAGACCTAAGCCTTGGCAATATCAACAACTATGGTGTGGGCCTAAGCCCACACCATCATATTACCAACGGTAATGAGCAAAGGCTTTGTTAGCTTCAGCCATGCGATGCACGTCTTCACGCTTCTTAACAGCTGTACCTTTGTTTTCAGACGCATCCAGCATTTCACCTGCCAGACGTAAAGCCATAGATTTTTCACCACGCTTACGAGCAGCTTCAACTAACCAGCGCATCGCCAGTGCGTTACGACGCACAGGACGAACTTCACATGGTACCTGGTAAGTAGAACCACCAACGCGACGAGATTTAACTTCGACTGATGGGCGAACGTTGTCCAGGGCTGCTTCAAGGATAGTCAGATGTGATTCGCTTTTCTTTTCAGCGACAACATCTAGTGCCTTGTAAATAATTTTTTCTGCAGTCGACTTTTTGCCGTCTTGCATAATGACGTTGATGAACTTAGCCAGCAACTCACTGTGAAACTTTGGATCTGGTAGGATTTTACGTTGTCCTACAACGCGACGTCTTGGCATAACAATTCTCCGTATGCTTCAGGGATTTCCAAAACTGGAATTCTCAAAATAAAACTAGCTTGGCCTTACTTAACGGATAAGTTAAGACTTAGGACGCTTAGCACCGTATTTAGAACGGCTTTGGCGACGTGAAGTCACGCCTGCACAGTCTAATGCGCCACGAATAGTGTGATAACGCACACCTGGTAAGTCTTTAACACGACCACCACGGATTAAGATCACGCTATGTTCCTGCAGGTTGTGGCCTTCACCGCCGATGTACGAAGTCACTTCGAAACCGTTAGTTAGACGCACACGAGCTACTTTACGTAGTGCAGAGTTAGGTTTTTTAGGGGTAGTTGTGTACACACGTGTACAAACACCACGTTTTTGCGGGCACGCATTCAACGCAGGCACGTTAGTCTTGTCGACTTTTGGCGCGCGTGGCTTACGTACCAACTGGTTTACAGTTGCCATGTATAGCTCCGAGTCAGTTGAATCAAACTCAACGATAAGGTGTGAAAAATCTATATCCCACAATGGTGGGACGCGGAATTTTAGAAAGGTAATGCCTGACTGTCAAGAAATAGCCAACTTTTGCGGCATATTACAAGAAAAAAGGCGCCATAGGCGCCTTTTTATAACAAACTGATTACTTAATCTTGGCTGCCAGCCAGGTTTAAGAGATCGGCCAAGTTCTGTTCGGCTTCACTTGCAGTGATCTTATTCACTACTACAGGTTCGTTTTTCTTCGCACGCGCTTCATTACGAGTCTTGTGATAAGCGTAACCAGTACCGGCTGGGATCAGTCGGCCAACGATAACGTTTTCTTTCAGACCACGTAATTGATCGCTCTTACCACCTACGGCGGCTTCGGTCAGTACGCGCGTAGTTTCTTGGAACGATGCTGCTGAGATAAAGGATTCTGTTGCCAGAGATGCTTTAGTAATACCCAGTAGTTCACGTTCGAAGGTCGCAGGCACTTTACCTTGGGCGATCAGTTCGCGGTTAGCGATCTTCACGCGTGACACTTCAGCTTGTTCCCCTTCGAGGAAGTCAGTGTCACCGGCAGAAGTGATAAGACACTTACGCAGCATCTGACGGATGATCACTTCGATATGCTTATCGTTGATCTTCACGCCTTGCAGACGGTAAACGTCCTGTACTTCGTTCACAATGTAGTTTGCTACATTGTGGATACCACGAAGACGCAGAATGTCGTGTGCCGCTTCTGGACCGTCAGCGATAACTTCACCACGTTCGACTTTTTCACCTTCGAACACGTTTAAGTTACGCCACTTAGGGATCATCTCTTCATAATGATCACCGCCATCAGCAGGTGTAATCACCAAACGACGCTTACCTTTGGTCTCTTTACCAAACGAGATGGTACCAGAGATTTCCGCCAGAATAGCAGGCTCTTTTGGCTTACGCGCTTCGAACAAGTCAGCAACGCGTGGCAGACCACCGGTGATGTCGCGTGTTTTAGACGATTCCTGAGGAATACGAGCTAAAGCGTCACCCACGTTGATTTGCGCGTTATCTTCCAAGTTAACGATCGCACTACCAGGTAAGAAGTACTGTGCTGGTACTTCAGTACCAGGGATCATCAAGTCAGCACCATTAGCGCCAAGCAGACGGATCATTGGGCGCATTTCTTTACCCGCAGTACCACGCTGACCAACGTCAAGGATCACGATTGATGACAGACCCGTTAGTTCGTCTGTTTGACGTGTCATAGTGACACCGTCAATCATGTCTACGAACTTGATACTACCCGCCACTTCAGAAATGATTGGGTGAGTATGTGGATCCCAGTTAGCGATAACATCGCCCGCTTCAACAGCTGCTTCTTCTAGCTTCTCGAGCACAGTACCGTATGGCACTTTATAACGCTCTTTCTCACGACCCAGCTCGTCAATAACAGCCAGTTCAGAAGAACGAGAAACGATAACCAGTTTGCCGTCACTGTTAGTAACATGCTTAGCATTATGCAGTTTCAATGAACCCGAGTTTTTCACTTGGACATTGTTTTCTGCAGACGCTCTTGATGCCGCACCACCGATGTGGAACGTACGCATCGTTAACTGTGTACCTGGTTCACCGATAGATTGTGCTGCCACAACACCGATTGCTTCACCGTGGTTAATGATATGACCACGAGCCAAGTCACGACCGTAACAGGCTGCACACACACCGAAATCGGTATCACAAGAAATAACAGAACGTACAATCACTTCGTCGATTGAATATTCTTCTAACTTGTCACACCAAGCTTCGTCGAGTAGCGTGTTACGTGGTGCGAGTACGTCTTCAGTGCCTGGATAGAACACATCAAGCGCAACCACACGACCCAGTACGCGTTCACGTAACGGCTCAACCACATCACCACCTTCAATCAGCGGCTTCATGGTTAGACCTTCGTGAGTACCACAATCGTCTTCGATAACCACTAAATCTTGTGCAACGTCTACAAGACGACGAGTCAGGTAACCCGAGTTCGCTGTCTTCAATGCCGTATCGGCTAGACCTTTACGCGCACCGTGAGTAGAAATAAAGTACTGGAGTACGTTTAGACCTTCACGGAAGTTAGCGGTAATTGGCGTTTCGATGATTGAGCCATCTGGCTTAGCCATCAGACCACGCATACCCGCCAACTGACGGATCTGTGCGGCACTACCACGAGCGCCTGAGTCAGCCATCATATAGATGCTGTTAAACGAGGCTTGTTTCTCTTCAACACCATCACGGTTAATCACTGTCTCAGTTGACAGGTTTTCCATCATAGCTTTAGAAACTTTTTCGTTGGCACTTGCCCAGATATCGATAACTTTGTTGTAACGCTCACCGGCTGTTACTAAACCAGATTGGAATTGCTCTTGAATTTCAAGAACTTCCGCTTCTGCATCAGCAACTAAGGTGTATTTCTCGTCTGGAATAACCATGTCATCGATACCTACAGAGGCACCAGAAATGGTTGCAAAACGGAAACCGGTATACATCAATTGGTCAGCGAAGATAACAGTATCTTTCAGACCCAGTTGACGATAACAAGTGTTCAACAGTTTAGAGATCTGCTTTTTGCCCATGTTCTGGTTAACCAGATCAAATGACAAACCTGCTGGCAGAATAAGTGACAGCAGTGCACGACCCACAGTCGTATCAACGATACGGCGTTGTTCAGTACGTTCACCAGTGTCACCAATAATGGTTTCAGTGATACGTACTTTAACGCGGGCATGCAGTTCAGCAGCGCCAGTTGCGTAAGCTTTTTCAACTTCAGCAACAGACATAAATGCCATACCTTCACCACGGCCGTTAATACGCTCACGGCTGGTGTAGTACAGACCCAATACCACGTCTTGAGACGGTGTGATAACAGGCTCGCCGTTAGCTGGTGACAGGATGTTGTTGGTAGACATCATCAGGGCACGGGCTTCAAGCTGCGCTTCCAGTGTTAACGGTACGTGTACCGCCATTTGGTCACCGTCGAAGTCGGCGTTGTATGCCGCACAAACGAGTGGGTGTAACTGGATTGCTTTACCTTCAATCAGTACTGGTTCGAACGCTTGGATACCCAGTCTGTGCAGTGTTGGTGCACGGTTGAGCATCACTGGATGTTCGCGGATCACTTCATCCAGAACGTCCCATACTTCCGCCACTTCACGCTCTACCATCTTCTTAGCTGCTTTGATGGTAGTAGCTAAGCCACGACCTTCTAGCTTGCCATAGATGAATGGCTTGAACAGTTCCAGTGCCATCTTCTTAGGAAGACCACATTGGTGCAGACGTAGAGTAGGACCTACGGTAATTACCGAACGACCAGAATAGTCGACGCGCTTACCCAATAAGTTCTGACGGAAACGACCTTGCTTACCTTTGATCATATCAGCCAAAGATTTCAGAGGACGTTTGTTAGAACCGGTAATAGCACGACCACGACGACCGTTATCTAATAGCGCATCAACAGACTCTTGTAACATACGCTTTTCGTTGCGTACGATAATGTCTGGCGCAGCTAAATCTAACAGACGCTTCAAACGGTTGTTACGGTTGATCACGCGGCGATACAGATCGTTAAGATCTGAAGTCGCGAAGCGGCCGCCATCGAGCGGTACCAGCGGACGTAAGTCAGGTGGTAACACAGGCAGTACTTTTAAGATCATCCACTCAGGCTTGTTGCCTGAAGTGTAGAATGCTTCCATCAGCTTAAGACGTTTAGTCACTTTCTTGCGACGAGTCTCAGAGTTGATTGACGGCAATTCTTCACGCATTTGTTCGATTTCTTTCGCTAAATCGATAGCACGTAACAGTTCAAGCACTGCTTCGGCACCCATTTTAGCTTCAAACTCATCACCGTATTCTTCTAATGCATCCAGATAAGTTTCTTCTGTCAGCATTTGGCCACGTTCAAGGCTGGTCATGCCAGGCTCGATCACGACAAATGATTCAAAATACAGTACGCGTTCGATATCACGCAGCGTCATATCCAGCATTAAGCCAATACGTGACGGTAGTGATTTTAAGAACCAAATGTGCGCAACTGGGCTAGCCAGTTCGATGTGACCCATACGCTCACGACGTACTTTAGTTTGGGTTACTTCAACGCCACACTTTTCACAAATAACACCACGGTGCTTCAAACGTTTGTACTTACCGCACAAACATTCGTAATCTTTGACTGGGCCAAAGATACGCGCACAGAACAGACCTTCACGCTCAGGCTTGAAGGTACGGTAGTTGATGGTTTCTGGCTTCTTAACTTCACCAAAAGACCAAGAACGGATCAGATCTGGCGATGCCAGACCAATTTTGATGCCGTTAAATTCTTCAGTCTTGCTTTGCTGTTTCAGAAACTTTAATAAGTCTTTCACGTTTCTCTCCTGAAGGAGTTAAACCGGGTGCTCCGCTCGCACGGAGCACCATTCTGTTTGCTAAACGCGGCTAAAGGCCTGCGCTTATGCCTGATCCAACTCGATATTAATACCGAGTGAACGGATCTCCTTCAGTAACACGTTGAAGGACTCTGGCATGCCAGGTTGCATCTGATGGTTACCGTCGACGATGTTCTTATACATCTGAGTACGACCGTTAACGTCATCCGATTTAACAGTGAGCATTTCTTGAAGCGTATAAGCGGCACCGTATGCTTCTAGTGCCCACACTTCCATCTCACCGAAACGCTGACCACCGAACTGAGCTTTACCGCCCAGTGGTTGTTGAGTCACTAAGCTGTACGAACCGGTAGAACGGGCGTGCATCTTGTCATCAACTAAGTGGTTCAGTTTGAGCATGTACATGTAACCAACAGTTACTTGACGCTCAAATTCGTTACCGGTACGACCATCAAACAACTTCAACTGACCAGAGGTTGGCAAACCTGCAAGTTCAAGCATCTGCTTGATCTCTTTCTCTTTAGCACCATCGAATGCAGGAGTTGCAATCGGGATACCGCCTTTCAGGTTAGTCGCAAGACGTAATACTTCATCATCGGTGAATGAATCGATATCGACGCGCTGTTGCACTTCGTCACCTAATTCATAAACTTGTTTGATGTAGCCACGAACTTCAGCCAGCTCACGCTGTTCTTCAAGCATCGCAGTGATCTTGTTACCAATACCTTTGGCAGCGGCGCCCATATGGACTTCAAGTACCTGACCAATGTTCATACGTGATGGAACACCTAGTGGGTTCAATACGATGTCTACTGGGTTACCTTGTTCGTCATACGGCATGTCTTCGATTGGGCAAATCTTAGAGATAACACCCTTGTTACCGTGACGACCCGCCATCTTGTCACCAGGTTGGATAGTACGCTTAACCGCTAAGTAAACCTTAACGATCTTGAGTACGCCTGGAGCCAAGTCATCACCTTGGGTGATCTTGCGACGTTTGATTTCAAACTTCTTATCGAAGTCAGCTTTCAGCTCTTCATGCTGTTCAGCCAATTGCTCAAGTTCAGTTTGTTTAGTTTCATCGTCAATGACTTGAATCAAAACATCTTTACGTGGCAAGGCAGCAATTTGCGCGTCAGTGAAACCAGCACCGATTAACAAGTTACGCGCACGGCTCAATACACCTTCTTCAAGGATCTTGAACTCTTCGCCTAAGTCTTTACGAGCTTGGGCGATGTGCATCTCTTCGATTTCAACTGCACGCTTGTCTTTCTCAACGCCGTCACGGGTAAATACCTGAACGTCGATGATAGTACCCTTAACAGAGTTAGGTACACGCAGTGAACTGTCTTTAACGTCAGACGCTTTTTCACCGAAGATAGCTCGCAATAACTTCTCTTCTGGCGTTAGCTGTGTTTCGCCTTTTGGCGTCACTTTACCAACCAGAATATCGCCGCCCTTCACTTCTGCACCAATGTAAACGATACCTGACTCGTCGAGTTTCGACAGAGCAGACTCACCTACGTTTGGAATATCAGCCGTGATTTCTTCGCTACCCAACTTAGTATCACGAGCAATACAAGACAGCTCCTGAATATGGATAGTGGTGAAGCGGTCTTCTTGCGCTACGCGCTCAGAAATTAAGATCGAATCTTCGAAGTTGTAACCGTTCCAAGGCATGAACGCGATACGCATGTTCTGGCCAAGGGCTAAGTCACCTAAGTCAGTAGACGGACCGTCTGCTAACACGTCACCGCGAACCACTGGCTCACCAACTGAACAACAAGGACGTTGGTTGATACAAGTGTTTTGGTTAGAACGGGTGTACTTAGTCAGGTTATAAATGTCGATACCGGCTTCGCCTGGGCGTAGCTCATCTTCATTTACCTTAACAACGATACGGCTCGCATCAACGTAGTCTACAAAACCACCACGCTTAGCAACAACCACAACACCTGAGTCAACAGCAAGAGTACGTTCAATACCAGTACCTACTAGCGGCTTTTCAGAGCGCAGTGTTGGTACGGCTTGACGTTGCATGTTCGCACCCATCAATGCACGGTTAGCATCATCGTGTTCTAAGAACGGGATGAGCGACGCAGCAACAGAAATGATCTGTTGTGGCGAAACGTCCATATACTGGATGTCAGCAGCGCGCATAAAGGTAGATTCACCTTTATGACGACAAGCAATTTGCTCTTCTGCCATACGACCGTTCGCATCAACTTCAATGTTCGCCTGTGCAATCACATAACGACCTTCTTCGATTGCTGACAAGTATTCCACTTCGTCAGTAATCACGCCGTCAATCACCTTGCGGTATGGCGTTTCTAGGAAGCCGTAAGAGTTAGTACGGGCAAAGCTTGCTAATGAGTTGATTAGACCAATGTTTGGACCTTCAGGGGTCTCAATTGGACATAAACGACCATAATGCGTTGGATGTACGTCGCGGACTTCGAAGCCTGCACGTTCACGAGTCAAACCACCGGGGCCAAGAGCAGAAATACGACGCTTATGCGTTACTTCTGATAGCGGGTTGTTTTGGTCCATGAATTGTGATAGCTGAGAAGAACCGAAGAACTCTTTCACTGCAGCAGAAATTGGCTTAGCGTTGATCAAGTCTTGTGGCATCAGCTCGTTCAGATCGCCTAAAGATAGACGTTCACGCACGGCGCGCTCAACACGGACTAAACCTACGCGGAATTGGTTTTCAGCCATTTCACCGACGCTACGAATACGACGGTTGCCTAAGTGATCGATATCATCGACTTCGTCGAAACCGTTACGGATATGAATGATGTTCTTCATTACCGCGACGATGTCTTCTTTAGACAATACACCGCGACCTTCGTCATCAGGAATGCTGAGACGACGGTTGAACTTCATACGACCGACTTTAGACAGGTCATAACGCTCTTCACTGAAGAACAAGTTCTGGAATAGTGCTTCGGCAGCATCTTTGGTTGGTGGCTCGCCAGGACGCATCATACGATAGATCTCAACCAGCGCTTCTAAGCGGTTAGTGGTTGAATCGATACGCAGCGTATCTGAAATATAAGCACCATGATCTAGCTCGTTGATATACAACGTGCTGAGTTCTTTAATACCGGCCAATGATAATTTAGCCAGATCTTCTAGGCTAATTTCGCTGTTGGCAGAGACTAAAACTTCACCCGTGTCCGGATCGATATAATCTTGAGCAGCATATTTGCCCACGATATATTCAACTGGCACTTCGAGCTCGGTGGTATTGGTTTTTTCTAATTGGCGAATGTGGCGCGCAGTGATACGACGACCGGCTTCAACCAATACAGAACCTTCAGCATCCTTGATGTCATAGCTGGCAGTTTCGCCACGTAGACGCTCAGGAACCAAAGCCATAACCAGAGTATCTTTCTTGATCTTGAACTCAACGCGTTCAAAGAACAGATCGAGGATCTCTTGAGTAGAATATTCTAATGCACGTAACATGATGGTCGCAGGCAATTTGCGGCGACGGTCAATACGCACAAATAGTGCATCTTTAGGATCGAATTCAAAGTCAAGCCATGAACCACGGTAAGGAATAATACGTGCGTTATACAGCACCTTACCTGATGAGTGGGTTTTACCACGGTCATGATCAAAGAACACGCCTGGAGAACGATGTAATTGAGAGACGATTACACGCTCAGTACCATTGATAACAAAAGTACCGTTATCCGTCATCAATGGGATATCACCCATGTAGACTTCTTGTTCTTTAATATCTTTTACTGTGCCCGCCGCTGCTTCACGGTCATACAACACCATGCGTAATTTAACGCGTAGTGGAGCTGAGTACGTAACACCACGGATCTGACACTCTTTCACATCAAAAACAGGCTCGCCAAGCTTATAGCTGACGTATTGCAGTTCTGAATTACCAGAAAAGCTCTTGATGGGAAAAACGCTACGGAAGGCGGCTTCTAAACCGCGCTCACCGGTAGGATCTTGATCGGTGAACTTCTTAAAAGAGTCTAGCTGGATAGACAATAAATAAGGGATATCCAAAACTTTTGGACGCTTACCAAAGTCTTTGCGAATACGCTTCTTTTCAGAATAGGAGTAAACCATGGGTTTCCTCTGCTTACGAGATGTGACCAAGACTGAATAAATAACTTAAGTTATTAAAATTCAGCACGTTTGCCCATCACCGTTGATGGCAAGAACCTAACCAGTAATCTCTGCTAGGGACTGCAAAATTTGGCGACAAACGGTGAAAAAAAATCGCCAGCGCATATAGCGCAAAAAAGGCCGACGGTTAAAAAACCGCCAGCCTCCACCCAAGTGGCTTGGGTGAGCAAGCTAAATAATAGCTTACTTGATTTCTACAGAAGCACCAGCTTCAGTAAGTTCTTTCTTCAGAGCTTCAGCTTCTTCTTTAGAAACGCCTTCTTTAACTGCTACTGGAGCAGCTTCAGACATAGCTTTAGCTTCTTTCAGGCCTAAACCTGTTGCGCCACGGATTGCTTTAATAACAGCAACTTTGTTGTCGCCGTGAGCAGTCAGAACTACGTTGAATTCTGTTTGTTCTTCAACAACAGCAGCTTCAGCACCGCCAGAAACAACAGCAGCAGCAGCAGAAACGCCGAACTTCTCTTCCATTGCTTCAATTAGTTCAACAACTTCCATTACAGACATAGCTGCAAAGGCTTCTAAGATTTGGTCTTTAGTGATAGACATAACAAATGTTTCCTATTGTTCTGAATTCAATTTTATTAAGCAGCCAGCTTGAAATTAAGCGGCTTCTTGTTTTTGATCGCGCAGGGCGGCCAGTGTACGAACGAACTTGCCAGCAGATGCTTCTTTCATAGTCATCATTAACTGAGCTAGTGCTTCTTCGTATGTTGGCAGTTTCGCCAAACGATCAATTTCAGCTGCAGGGATGAAATTCCCTTCAAAGGCTGCGCCTTTAACTTCGAAGTTAGCTTGTTCTTTAGCAAAGTCTTTTAACAGACGTGCTGCAGCACCTGGGTGCTCTAAAGAAAAAGCGATCAAAGTTGGGCCAGTGAACGTCTCTGCTAGGCACTCAAAAGCAGTACCTTCAACAGCACGACGAGCCAATGTGTTACGTACTACACGTACATATACACCAGCTTCGCGAGCTTTTTTACGCAGACCGGTCATAGCACCTACAGTCACACCGCGAGAATCAGCGGCAACTGCAGATAGCGCACCTTTGGCAGCTTCGTTGACTTCAGCAACAATCGCTTTTTTGTCTTCGAGTCTTAATGCCATTGGCTTTACTCCTGGATTCTACCTAGGGTATTCCCTAGTATTTACCATACTAAATACTTATGTATTTAGTGACTTACGGTGCAGATTATCCAGTAAAAAAATTTAGCTGGGGCCTGACACCGTCTACGCAGGAAATTAAGTTATTTTTACAAAAAACACCTGCGGTCTTGGACGGAAACCTGAGTTAAACACCGCTTAAACGGAAGATAAAACAGGCTTCAACCCACAAAGTGCGCGCATTATAGACTAATGCACGCGCTTTGTAAAATTATACGGTTGTTTCAAGCGTAGCTTGATCAACTGCAACACCTGCACCCATAGTGGTAGAGATGCTGATCTTTTTCACGAAAATGCCTTTAGCAACTGCAGGCTTAGCCTTTTTCAGTGCTGACACTAACGCTTCCAAGTTTTCTTTCAATTGAACTGGTGTGAAATCCACTTTACCGATAGTAGTGTGGATAATACCGTTCTTGTCGTTACGGTAACGAACTTGACCAGCCTTGGCATTCTTAACAGCTTCAGCAACGTTTGGCGTTACTGTACCTGTTTTAGGGTTAGGCATTAAACCACGTGGGCCTAAGATTTGACCTAACATACCAACAACGCGCATTGCATCTGGAGATGCGATAACCACGTCAAAGTTCATTTCACCGGCTTTGATTTTCTCAGCCAGATCATCCATACCAACTAGCTCAGCGCCAGCTGCTTTAGCAGCTTCAGCATTTGCACCTTGTGTAAATACTGCAACGCGAACGTCACGACCAGTACCGTGTGGCAACACTGTTGCACCACGAACGTTTTGGTCAGATTTACGTGGGTCGATACCCAGGTTAACTGCTACGTCTACACTTTCAACGAATTTTGCAGTTGCTAATTCTTTTAACAGAGCAACAGCTTCGTTGATATCGTAGCTTTTAGTACCGTCAACTTTCTCGCGAATTACGCGCATGCGTTTAGTTAGCTTTGCCATTATATTAATCCTCTACAACCAAACCCATTGAACGCGCAGTACCTTCGATTGAGCGAGTCATCGCTTCAATGTCAGCACCAGTCATATCGGCAGCTTTCAGTTCAGCAATTTCTTGAACTTTAGCGCGAGCGATAGTACCCACTTTCTGAGTGTTTGGACGTGGAGAACCTGATTTCAGGCCTGCAGCAGTCTTCAGTAAGTAAGACGCTGGAGAAGTCTTGGTTTCAAAAGTGAATGAACGGTCACTGTATACAGTGATCACGACTGGAATAGGCATGCCTTTTTCCATTTTTTCTGTACGGGCGTTAAACGCTTTACAGAATTCCATGATGTTCACACCTTTTTGACCCAAAGCTGGACCAACTGGTGGTGACGGGTTCGCAGAACCTGATTTTACTTGTAGCTTAATATAAGCATCAATCTTCTTTGCCATCTGACATTTCCTCAGTTTGGGTTCAAACGCGCATCAGCGACATGCTGACGTGCTCCCCCGAAAACAACGGGGACGAATTATATAGAAATTCGCCCCCGTTGCCAAACGGATTTTGTATTTTATTTAATCAGCCTTTTTCAACTTGACTGAAATCAAGTTCAACAGGCGTAGAACGACCAAAGATCATTACTGATACTTTTACGCGGCTCTTGTCATAATCCACTTCTTCAACGGTACCGTTAAAGTCAGCAAATGGACCATCACACACACGAACCAATTCACCTGGCTCAAATATGGTTCTATGAGTCGGTGACGCTGTCGTTTCTTGTAAGCGACGCAGAATTGCATCCGCTTCTTTATCTGAAATTGGGGCAGGACGATCAGACGTTCCGCCAATAAAGCCTAAAACACGCGGGATGCTTTTGACTAAATGCCAGCTGTCATCGTTCATTTCCATCTGGACTAACACATAGCCAGGGAAAAATTTACGTTCGCTCTTGCGACGCTGACCTGCACGCATTTCAATGACTTCTTCAGTCGGAACCAATACTTCACCGAAGTATTCTTCCATGCCGTGCATCTTAATGTATTCAATCAGTGACTTACAAACTCGGCCTTCATAGCCTGAGAATGCCTGCACTACATACCATCTTTTTTTAGCTTCTTTAGCTTCAGTCATTCGAGGTGCCTATACGCCAGTGATAAAATTGACAATTCGCATTAACACAGCATCCATACCCCAAAGGATAAGAGCTAAGATACCTGTTGCTGCAAGGACAATAAAAGTGGTGTTTAGCGCTTCTTGACGCGTCGGCCATACAACCTTGCGCACTTCGATATGCGCTTCACGGGCAAAAGCTAACGCTTTTTTACCTTTTACAGTCTGGAGCGCAATAAAACCAGCAATAGCGAATGCAACGATAACACTAAGCGCACGTATGACGGCACTGGCTTCGCTATACATTTGATTGCCAATAACAGCAGCGGCTAGCAATACAATCACTAAACCCCACTTCACGATATCCAGAGAATTGTTCTGGTTTTCAGTATTTGTTGTCATCGGTTTTTCCGTTACTCAATACGGCCTGAGCTTAGAGCACATTAATTGACGGGCATAATTCCCACATCATACTCTGCATTTCCGAACACCCTTAGAAACGCAAAATAGCATAAGCTCAGGGTCAAAAATCGGCCATAGATTGTATTCTTATTCGACTTTGTAAGCAAGGATGCGAATCCCATGCAAACCACAAAACCTATGAAATAATCCACTTAAACAAAAAAGGAAGCCGAAGCTTCCTTTTCAAACTAATCTCTATCGCTATTAAGCAATGATTTTAGCTACTACACCAGCGCCTACTGTACGACCACCTTCACGGATTGCGAAGCGTAAACCTTCGTCCATCGCGATTGGGCAAATCAGAGTAACTACCATTTTGATGTTGTCGCCAGGCATTACCATCTCTACGCCTTCTGGCAGTTCGATAGTACCGGTTACGTCAGTTGTACGGAAGTAGAACTGTGGACGGTAGCCTTTGAAGAATGGAGTGTGACGTCCGCCTTCTTCTTTTGACAGAACATAAACTTCTGATTCAAAAGTGGTGTGTGGGTTGATTGAACCTGGTTTAGCCAATACTTGACCACGTTCTACGTCATCACGCTTAGTACCACGTAATAACACACCACAGTTCTCACCTGCACGACCTTCGTCAAGCAGCTTACGGAACATTTCTACGCCAGTACACGTTGTTTTAGTCGTAGTGCGAACACCAACGATTTCAACTTCGTCACCCACTTTAACAATACCACGCTCAACACGGCCAGTTACTACAGTACCACGGCCAGAGATTGAGAATACGTCTTCGATTGGCAGTAGGAACGGCTTATCGATGTCACGTTGTGGTTCTGGAATGTAAGAATCCAGTGCGTTAGCCAGTTCGATAATCTTAGCTTCCCACTCTGGTTGGCCTTCTAGTGCCTTCAGAGCTGAACCTTGGATTACTGGTAAGTCATCACCTGGGAAATCGTATTCTGACAGAAGTTCACGAACTTCCATTTCTACCAATTCCAGTAATTCTTCGTCATCTACCATGTCACATTTGTTCATGAACACGATGATGTACGGTACGCCAACCTGACGAGAAAGCAGGATGTGCTCACGAGTCTGTGGCATTGGACCGTCTGTAGAAGCAACTACTAAAATCGCGCCGTCCATCTGTGCAGCACCAGTGATCATGTTTTTAACATAGTCAGCATGGCCTGGGCAGTCTACGTGTGCGTAGTGGCGAGTTGGAGTATCGTATTCGATGTGAGAGGTATTGATTGTAATACCGCGCTCACGCTCTTCTGGAGCGTTATCGATTTGAGAGAAGTCTTTAGCTTCGCCACCGTAGGTCTTAGCCAGTACGTGAGAGATAGCTGCAGTCAGTGTGGTTTTACCATGGTCAACGTGACCAATGGTGCCCACGTTTACATGGGGCTTAATACGTTCAAATTTAGCTTTAGCCATGGTAATGCCTCAGTCCAAGAATCTTGGTGATGAAAACTAACATATAGAAAAAATCCGATGCATTAAAATGACATCGAACCGATTATGTTTAGGCGTAGGAGCTAAATTTAGAGAGGCTGGTGCTGATAGGCAGATTCGAACTGCCGACCTCACCCTTACCAAGGGTGTGCTCTACCAACTGAGCCATATCAGCAACTAATTTGGAGCGGACAGCGGGAATCGAACCCGCGTTATCAGCTTGGAAGGCTGGAGTAATACCATTATACGATGTCCGCGCAACCTAACTAAGGCTACCTAACTACCTAGAAAAAGTGGTGGAGGGAGAAGGATTCGAACCTTCGAAGGCTGAGCCGTCAGATTTACAGTCTGATCCCTTTGGCCACTCGGGAACCCCTCCACAGAAAATGGTGCCGGCACCAAGAGTCGAACTCGGGACCTACTGATTACAAGTCAGTTGCTCTACCAACTGAGCTATGCCGGCATTATCATTTCGGAACGGGATATTAGGTAAATGCGCTCTCAAGTGCAAGTAAAAAACACCTATTTACGTAAAAAAAGCGCTCGAACGGTGTTTTTTTACACGTTATCCAAGTTTGCCGACCAATTAAACAGCGAATACATCAAACGGTAACGGAAACACGGCTGCAATCACCCATTTAGTATTGTTCCGAATAATTCCATAGTGTACTGTGCCTTTCCTAAGCTGAGGAAAGCCAATGACTTCTAAAAATTCAATTCAAAAAGCACTCTATCTCGCCTTTGAGCGCCTGCAATGGTCTGAGTTACGAGATTCCGTGCCGCTGACGCTGAGCGAGCAAGACTTGGAAAACCTTAGAGGCATTAATGAGAAGATATCCTTATCGGAAGTCACAGATATTTATCTTCCCCTTAGTCGGCTGCTCAATCTAATAGTTAAAGCTAAGCAACAACGTGGCTTAGTCGTTGATGAGTTCCTTGGCCAAAAGCCATCAAAAAGCCCTTACATCATTAGTATTGCTGGCAGTGTCGCCGTCGGCAAAAGTACCACAGCGCGTATATTGCAAGCCTTGCTACAGCATTGGCCTGAGCACCCTAAGGTCGATCTGGTGACCACGGATGGCTTTTTGTATCCGCTGGCAGACTTGAAACGTAAAGGGTTGTTACAACGTAAGGGATTTCCGGAAAGCTACGATATGAAAATGCTGGTTGAGTTTATCTCGGCAGTGAAATCTGGCCAACCCCATGTTAAAGCCCCTATCTATTCACACGTCACCTATGACCGTGTTAAGAATCAGCACCAAACCGTTTCTCAGCCAGACATCTTAATTTTGGAAGGCTTGAATGTACTGCAGACTGGGCTAGACTCCCCCGTCGATACCCGTCGTCCTTTTGTCTCCGATTTTGTCGACTTTTCTATTTATGTCGATGCGGAAGAGCCGTTACTTAAGCAATGGTATAAAGAACGCTTCTTGCAATTCCGCTCTGGCGCCTTCAGTGACAAGAAATCATATTTTCATCATTATTCGTCGCTAACCGATGATGAAGCCAATACCATTGCCGCCAATATTTGGGACACGATTAACGGTCCCAACCTGCAATTGAATATACAACCGACCCGTGAAAGGGCGCATTTGATCCTACAGAAAGGTCAGGATCATTTGATGTCCCACGTACTGATGCGCAAATAGTCTTCTATAAAATAGTCTCTTGGGTGCTTAGCGTGCCCTTAAGCTAATTTCACCGCCGATAAATGCTTGCACACCGTCGGCGGTTTCGAGCAATACCGCACCCTGCTCATCAACACCGCGACAAATCCCTTCGACAGACTTTTCCCCCATAAGCAAACGTATTTCACGACCATAAAATAAGTCTGCCGCTTGCCAACGAGCCTTGAATGCCGCTAATCCTTCACGTTCAAATAGCTGGATATCGCGCTTCAGTTGCTTCTGTAATTCGATAACAAGCGCAGTCTTATCTGGCATATCAACCAAATCTGACAGGTCACTCCAAGGCTGATCGATACCTTTGCCTTGCTCCTCTGACATCGCCATATTAACGCCAACACCAATGATCAGCTGACACTGACTATCCGCCTGTCCCGACATTTCAATCAAGATCCCGGCAAGCTTCTTGTTATCCAAATAGATATCATTCGGCCACTTAACCCCAATATTCTCGACCCCAAACGATTTAAGCACTTCAACTAGAGTGCACGCCACCACTAAACTTAGACCCATGGCTTGTGCCATTCCCTGCGGGAATGTCCAAAACAATGAGAAGTACAGGTGATGCCCATAGGGCGACACCCAAGTGCGACCTCGGCGACCGCGACCTGCAGATTGATACTCTGCCACGCACACATCGCCATTCTTTAGCTCAGTGGTATGGCTCAGCATAAAGCCGTTGGTGCTTGCGATCTCATCAAAATAAAAACAACGGTTATCAATTGACTGCACTAAACGTGAAGCATCAATCAAAGAGATGGGATTGGCTAGCTTATAGCCGCGACCTTTAACGCTAAAAATTGCTACGCCATAGGTTTCTAACGCATCAATGTGATTATTTACAGCGGCGCGCGAAATCCCAAGTTCAGTGGCTAACTGCTCGCCTGAAACAAATTGACCGCTAGACAATAACGCTAATATCTGGCGCTTTCTTCCCCAATTATCAGACATACAAATCTCCTTCACCGTTAGCGCCCATGATTCTAGGTTCAGCTTCTAGCACAACACCAAATTTATCCTGTACTTGCGCAATAACATGCAGCGCTAAGCGACAAATATCGCGCCCCGTAGCCCCGCCTCGATTCACTAATACCAAAGCTTGTTTGTCATGCACAGCAGCATTACCAAGCACAAAACCTTTCAGTCCCGCTTGTTCAATCAACCAACCTGCCGCCAATTTCACCGTCGCATCCGCTTGTGCGTAACCCACTATCGTCGGAAAACGCTGTGCTAAATCTAGATAACAGGCCGCGCTAACAATAGGATTTTTAAAGAAACTGCCTGCATTGCCGAGCACAGCAGGATCGGGGAGCTTTTCACTGCGCACTTGGCATACGCGATCAAAGATCTCACGCGCAGTGACGGTTGCAGGATCAAACGATTGCAATGGACCATAGACCAAACGCGGTTGCCAACGTTTAGCTAAGCGCAGTCCGACTGCTGTCACTACGGCAAGATTGCGTAATTTGTCTTTGAAAATAGATTCACGGTAAGCAAACTGACACTCAGCTGTGCTTATACGCACAAACTCGCCTGAGGGTAAATCAAGATACTCAACCCAATCACACACATCACAGAGTTCAACACCATAAGCGCCAATATTCTGGATAGGTGCTGCGCCAACCGTTCCAGGAATTAACGCCATATTCTCCAACCCAAACATGCCATGCTCGAGCGTAAACTGAATTAACTCGTGCCAATTCTCACCCGCCTCAATCTCGAGATAAAACGCTTCTGCGTCTTCAGATACTTTTATCCCCTTCGATAAAATCCTGACAACTGTACCGTTAAAGTCCTCAGTGAAGACCAGATTGCTACCGCCACCAAGCACCAACATAGGCAATTGCTGTTGCCATAGTGGTAAACACATCGCCTGAACAGCTTCTTTTGAGTGCGCCTCAACAAGAGCGGCGCAAGACTGGGCTAAACCAAAGGAATTAAACGATTTAAGGCTATGAGTTAGAGACATGTGTTTGATCAATGACGACAAAAACACATTGTAACTGCTAAAAGCGAGGATTGCAGCTAACGCGGAGGACACGTATTGATGAAATAGTCATCGTGGAGTGGGTATTTAGGCGAAAAATTACGCTGAATTTCACAAATTGCAGACGCAAAAAAGCCAGCTTATTCAGCTGGCTTCGTTACATCTCAATGAGATAATTATGCGCTTGGCGATGACCTACTCTCACATGGGGAGACCCCACACTACCATCGGCGCGTTTGCGTT
>NZ_VXCT01000047.1:0-37032 GCF_052850535.1 Shewanella sp. 1180_01 | reverse complement strand
ATAAAATAAGCATGCCAATATCCAGCATTATTAAGGTTCTAAAAAATCACCGGAACAATGCTGGTTTCAACATTTCAACTGTTATTACCTTCACATTAGCTAAGCAACATTTCAGTTGTTTTCAGCCCATCAAATAATTCTAGAAATTGTCGAACTAACATAGATGATTTTTTACACACCTACACTTGATAACATACCAACTGCCAGTATGCCTAAGATGGGTAGATAAGTGCTGAATGAGTGAAAGAATATCACTAAGGTAAAACCGGAAAAAAATGATTGGAAGGGAGATTTTAGACTAAACAACTATATTAAAATCCACATTTGGATCCCAAATAGTTCCCAAAACAAAAACAGCGACTCGTAAGTCGCTGTTTTTGTTTAATAATTTGGCGGGAGAGAGGGAGTCGAACTATAGGCGTAACACATTGAAAAGTATTGAGAATAAAGACATACCACAGTGCCGCATTACTTTTTGCATTACTTCCGATTTTTGATAATTTCTTCAATTAGACCAATAACTTACCCTGGGAATCCGGCTCCTCAACTTTTAACTAAAATAATAGCATAAGCCATTGTATTTATTATACTTTACTGCATCGTCAAAAAATTTAACTATTACTAGCACTAGTCGCCATATTCAAATGTTTTTCACACATCTGTGATTTATTTTGATGGCTCAATGCCAAGATCTTACATTGCTTAAGTAACGGCACTTTATCACTAAAAGGCAAGCATAAGACACTGCTTGCATGTGTTTAATTTTAAGTGTGCAACAATAAACATGCCATATAACTAATCAACGATCTCATTCGCTTTGGCTATCTGGAATACTGAACTGAGCCAGCGATGGAGATGTAGTGGTCAACTATCCTGATGACTTTCATACATTCCTACTCCTTCATTTAATGTAAAAATAAAACATCTCAAAATGGGATATTTTACAACTTACTCTAATATCCGAGCATGAAAAAAATATGGTCGGATCGCGAAGAAGCTTTGCGTAATGAACTGAAAGCCATGCGTAAGATGGCTGGGTTCAATCAAAGTGAACTTGCTCCTAAATTAGGCAAACCCCAAAGTTTCGTATTCAAGTACGAGAGCGGGGAACGTCAACTCAAAATACTAGAGCTTGAGCAGGTTTGTCTTGCTTGTGGCACAACAACACATGCATTATTGAAAAATTTTAGTGAGCAATATGCCGTCACCAACGTATAAATTTGAATGAGAGGATTGATACGTATCAGTTATTATTTATAGGACGTATTAGACGAGCTAGTAGAAGTTAAAAACGTTTACTAGCTCTCACCTATCAATTATTTAGTCTAATGTTTAAGCATTTAAGCGGCTAGCTCATCTATTGCTTGAATAACATTTTTGGTTTCTATTGAGAGTTTTTTGCGCTGTTTAATCACTGAAACAAATAGAGGCTTCATTCCCAAATTAGCTATCGCATATCGATTCTCGTAATTTGCATACATATTTTCTAAAAAAACAGGTGTGATTATTTTCTCTAAATTCTGATTTACATTATCTACTTCTTCACGTGTGAACATAAATGTGGTTGCTAAATATTCAAACTGGTCTTTGACAACTTTGAGCATTTTTTGACTATCGGCTTCCATAAATTTGCCTGACACTTTATTCACTATAAATGCAGAAACTGTCCCCCCCACCATACCACCGACGACACGGCCAGCGACCATACCAGCAGGCCCAAAAGGCGAAAACAAAGCACCACCAGCTATCGAGCCAATCGTACCACCAACAACAGAAGATGAAACAACTGCGGCATTTTTCAAAAATTGCGCGCCTGAAATACGCCCTCGAATCATTTTGACTAGATCTGGACCGGTTGAAACGGCTATCAAAACCGCAGATGTGATAACAGTCCCTCTTAGCGCTTTGTTTATACCGGAGGTTGAACTCACACCAAAACCATCTCCTAATATCGTTCTACAACTTGGAGAAAGATTAGAAACATCAATAACTCCTAATGTCCTTTGCACACTAGATAAGCGATGAAGTTGTTGAACGGTAACATATATCGACAGAGAACGACTAAAGGTCTTACCAGCTTGTAATGTTGCAACCTTAATTGCCTGATTTTTATCTCTAGTATTAATGAAATAAATTGCTGCGGTAATACCAAAACTAATACTTGCGGATTTAAAACCAACGACTACACCTTCTGCAAGATCATAAGAAATTGATTCAATAGTTCCAAATTTGGTGATATTCCTAGCTTGGTCATATGTAATGTTTCCTTTAGATATAATGTCTTTAGCTTTTTCCGGATCAGTAACACCAGGAACTTTTCCCTGTTTGATTTTTTCCGCAAATGTCCTTACTGCATCGTCATATTGTTCTTTTGGCACTTCAAGTAACATTGGGCGTCCATTATCATCGAGATATCGATAGTCCCCATCGCCATGAAATGCGGCATTAACACTACGTCGCCCAGTTGCACAGTATTTAGTTTGGAGCAACTCGCCATTAACGAAACGATCAGCTCCGTCTTTCTTATTGTCCCCCCCAATGGTTGATGCTGATTTACCCGATAGTTTATCTATATAGGTATTAGCATTCTCAGCAGCAAAACCATGGCCTTGACCTCCATCAGCAAAAATTTTATGGTTATCATTCCAGGCTTGTGCGCCAGACATTATGATAAATCCTGAAGAAGCTGCACTACTTAAAAATTCATCATAAGGCTTATTTTTAATACCCAAACAAAATTTCTCTGTTTCTTTACAAATATCAGAACAAAACCATTCTTGGGTTATAGGTTCACCTGATTCCACAGTAAATCCACAACAGCTGCATGTTTTCACACGGCTGACATTCCTATATGAAAAATATTTACGACCATCATTGAAATTATATAACCCAGCTGTTTTCAAATCATTTTCAACATAATAAATAGCATTATTTTTCTCAAACGAAAAAACATCAATAACTATTTTTACCAGTTCATCCTTATTAAAAGCAAAGCCAGCATCTATCACACCCTCAAAAACTCTATTTCTAGATTCGAAGTCATCCTTTCTAAATACAGCGACATTCTTATTCGCCAATTCCAAATCAAATAGATTGCCTTCCAACACACCAAGTGCAACATAATCTTTAACAACATGAATAATGTCAATATCATCTATAGAGTTAGAATCACCTTTCAGATCAACAACTAATTTATCAATGTAAATCACATCGAAGTCATCAAATGAAGACTCTATATTAGAATACAAGGAATCTAATTCATAAATTGAGCCAAAAGCGTAAGCTGAGGCAAAGAGTGATATAAGCCAATATACAAGTCCTACATACCAGACCACTTGACTATCTACATAAAAACCCACAGCAACACTTAAATAATAAGCGATATCATAGATAAAAAATGATATTGCGGCTGTAAAAATTGAAAAATATAGAGAAAAATAAATTTCTTTTCTCTTAGATAGGAAAAACTCGATGCCATACAGCTTCTTACTAATCTCTTCAAAATTACGTAACTTTACCGCAACAGCGATATATGCAGCTGATATTGCAAGATATTTAAGTGAGCTAAATGTCAGTAAATCAAAGTAACCTCCATCCCAAAAAAAGCCTATATACACTGAAGTAAAAATCGAAAATATACAAAATAAATAAAACATTACATTATTTATTTTTAAAGTGTTAAACATTCTTTCAACAGCATAGCTAACACCAGCCTGGACTCCACATAAAGCGAAAATCCCAAGACCCAATATGATGCCGAGGAGATACTTAATTATCGAAAAACATTTTTTCAATACAAAAAGGGCCAAACACAGAATGAAAAAACCGACTATTAGCTGGATCATCCTTGATACTCCATTTTATTATTCTAACCATTTTGAAAACCATCAATATAAACCCAATTGGTTTAAACACCGATTGGACTAAGCAGTAAATGTCCACAAAAACTGTTTTTACTGCTTAACTATTTTTCAACTTATTCGCTGGCCATTCCGCTTCAAAAACTAGTTCTAAAGAGATCACTACCACGCGAACAAGCGAGTTTCAGCTTTACTGCTATTTAAATACTCAGCCCCTGTTTCTTCAGCTGTCAAACGGCCAAATTTCTTTAAATAAAGATCCAGGTCAGTGAAGGATTTACACTCAATCGTCGTATTTACAGGTATAGGTAAAAGGTCTGTGCCTTTAAAATTACTAACTTTTAATCCATAGGATTCGAACGCCTTAAGCTCCGCATCACTGCACAGGTTTAATAATTTGTGTTCGAAAACCCTGCCCTGCAACCAAAGCTTAACATTGCCGAGAGAGAACTCTTCAATATGAGAATCTATTTCACCATCCTTAAGGTCATTGGCACGTTCCATTGAGTAAACTGTCATGACAAGTGCAACACTGAATTTTCTTTTACCAATGGTAATTTCAGGTGAGTTAATTTCACACTTATGGTCGCTTGAAGAAAAATCGAAGAGTTTATCTTTCCTTATACTTTCAGGTCCTTCAATTTTTTTATCGCCGTATAATTCATTTTTTAACCATGGATGCGTATGAAATGAACCAATATAATTAAAACCATCACCAAAAACTGAAGCTATATCTTTTTTTAATTCTAGTGAAGATGGGTTCCAACGAACACTTCCCCTAGCACGTTTCGCTGATGTTTCGACTGATACATGCTCAATGTTACACTTAAAGGGTAATTGTCTATTAATAGAGCCCCAAAGGTGTGCACCCGTTTCAATAGCAACTAATTTTTGTTTATCATGCTTTATTGCATATGCTTCTAAAGCTGCCATAATCAGTTCAAACAGTGCACTTTTATTAATTTTAACAACCGCGGTCATAAATATTCCATCCTTGATAAGCCAGCTATAACCATTTTAGTAACGCTCATTTTGAGTCGCTCCAACCAGACGTCATCAATTCATTAAAATCACGACGTGAAAGTACATTGGAACAATCGCGCCAATCTTTCTCTAATGGAGACATAGTCTCGGTGTAACGCAGATCAAAACCGTTAGCCTGTTTCTGGGCGTTGATGTACTCATCCAGCACGACACTTAGGACATACATCAAACCAGTTGTAGCCACGCGTAATGACATCACTTTTAAACACCACTATTTTGTGCCAGTCGCAATTCGAACAAATAAATGTCGTGCAAGGGGGAGGAACAGGCATGGTAATCCTTACGCAAGCTTGAATTTGACACATGCTACACGATAAGACTCAACCTTTTCTACTCACTAAGATCATATTTTTAATAAATATTTGCACTATAAATTACGGTGTCTTCATCTTTGCTGTATATGTATTTTTTAGCACTACACTGAAACCATATTGTGGTAAACGCAAACACATTAACTTAAACATCAGTGGCATCATGCAGGTGTAGTATCCTCTTGCCAGACTATCTAAAATTCTCACTTCACAATTTCAATTAAACATGCGATTTTTAAAATATATTAATTAAAATTAACGTGTTATAGTATTTTAAATTAAAAACAAGGTAGCCAGAATGGACTCAAAAGCTCAAAAAATGCGTCAAAAAGTACAGCATATTTTAGATAGTAACGCATTGCACTCTCACCAAATCAATGCTGCACAAAAAACCTTTAATGCATTATCAAGTGAGCAAGTCAGGGCCGTTGTTACCGCTGCGGAAATGCAAGCAGGCAAATCGGGAATCGCGCTGGCTTTATGTTGTTTACAACGACTTAGCTTAACTGTTCAACAAATTTGTAACAGAGCACAGCTCAAAGATACACTTTACCTTGTCACAATGCCCGATACCGCACTCAAAGAACAAGCTGAAGAAGACTTAAAACTAGCCAAAAACGTTGTTGTCAGTAACTTTGTTAACTTTGAAAAAGCGCTTGAGAATGAGTTCAAAGGCAACCCACCTAAACTGATTATTATCGACGAATGTCACTATGGCTCTAATGTGGCAGCCGTTCGATATAGCAAAATTTTCGATTATCTAGAACAAGAAAACGATTCCTGCAACGTTGTGTTTATTTCAGCAACACCTTTTGGTGCGCTTTACGGTGCGGAAACCGAATATCAAGAAGCGTTAGAACTGCAAACAGAAGCAGAATCTAAGCAGGATGAAGAACTTTTAAAAGAAGCTAATGATGTTGCCTCTAAAGCACTCAAGGATTCGATTTTAAGACGCGACTTCAATACTCGCCTGGTTTTTCATAAAACAAGTGATGAGTATTACGGTGTTCGCGAAATGTTAAATAATGGTAAGGTTAAAGCGCTTATTGACGATAACCGCAATTTTCTTTTCCCATCGCAGGAAAGAGATGCATTTATAACTCAATTTAAGCAACACGAAGGGATGGGGTGGTCGTTAGTTAGGGTACCAGCAGGATTGGCAATGGAGGCCAAACAATTTTTAATCACGCAAGGAATTGACGAAAACGCCATCTACATTATCGGTAATTCATTGAGTGGTGTACCAGAAGACGAACATTGCTCAATTGAAAGATTTAAAAAGGAGTTTGATGACGCATTGTTGTTCGAAGATAAGCTGATAGCGATTACGGTCGCCAGTGCCCGCGCGGGTATCAATTTCGGTGCGATGATGAAAAACAATCTCATCTCTACTTGGGATAGTACAGTCGCCAGTGTCGCTGCTGTAGTTCAAGCAAACATTGGTCGTGCGTGTGGTTACCATGGCAATAATGCATCGACCCACTACACCAACTTAAATGCAACTGAAGCATATGGCGCAATACTAGACCACTTAGAACTTACCTGTTCCGACAACGCCGCCTCTGATTTTGATGGATTGAAAGAGTTTTTTGATGATATTTGTCAAGAATATCAAGTAAATGGCCTTGATGTTGGACTTACAATTAAATACAAACGTCGTAGACCAATCGGAGATGTAGAAACCTATAAAACCGATAGTTACGTTGCAGTCCCAGCGAAGCTGCTTGAGGAAGATGCAGATTTTAGCCAATTCACTCGAGACAAGCATTTTTTACAGGCAATAGACGTTATTCGGAATGAATTTACTGCTAAAGGAGCTCCCTGCGTCAAAGGCAGTCGTGCTATGCGCGGTAAAGGCAAAAACTGGATCAAGGCGCATTGGATTAATGGCGATAGTTATAACAACCCAGAAAAAGCTCGAGTTGATGGAACTCAAAAAGAGAAAACCATCATGTACACAGGCATGTTAGATAAAGGTGAATATCTTGAATTCAATAGAGTTGTCGCTCCTGGCTCCGGTGAATTATCAGAGAACAAACTGATCACCGCATCGATATTCAGTATCTACAATATATCCCGTCGTAAAGTAGATAAAAAGATCATGTCCTTGGATGATGTTTGGGCAATGTGTGACTACTTTGGTATTGAACGCGATGACACTATGTTTGTTCTCTATAAACGTGGTGAATATGACATTGAGCGCTCTTTAGCTAAAAAAGAACATAATAAACTTCCTGATAAGTCAGGTGAGTTGAGTGATGAGTCACATTTTTCAGACATTGCTGAAAATGCTTACTAAATAGCTGCAGTTTTTCCAACAATTTGACTAAAGATCTGAGCTAATGACACAGAATCACAGAGAATACGCTGAAAAAGCGATATTGGACCATACGTTTGAACATCAGAGAAATGCTGCTAACAACACATTCTCTAAATTCAATACAGGCTCGCGAGCCGTCGTTATTTGCGCTGAGATGCAATCAGGTAAATCTGGGATTGCTTTAGCATTAGCAGGGTTACAACGACTATCACTTTCTGATGAATTCATTCGCGATAGAAAAAAGTTAAAAGATACACTTTACCTAGTCACCATGGCTGATATAGCCCTTCAAGAACAAGCTAAAAAAGATTTAGCTCCATGTAAAAATGTCGTTGTAAGCAACTTTACCAACTTCGAAACAGCCCTAAAAGTGGATTTTAAACATCATCAGCCACAACTTATTATCATTGATGAATGCCACTATGGTTCAAGTAGCGACAGTGTCCGTTATGATAAAGTGTTCAGTTACTTAGAAAGGGATAATATTCATTGCCGAGTTGCTTTTGTTTCCGCAACACCATTCAGCGCTCTTTATGCTGCGGGTGCAGACTCCATATTGCACCATAACTTTAATACCTCTCTCGTATTTCATCAGACAAGTAGCGAATATCATGGTATTCGCCAAATGCATCGCCTCAACCAGATTATTAGACTTGATGAGAGTCACCGAGATTTCTGTGAAGAATCGCTGATGAGAAAGCGCTTTATTAAGCAATTTAAAGAACATGTGGGTACTGGTTGGTCTCTCGTCAGAGTTCCAAGTAATCAAGCAAAGTTGGCAAAACAGATCTTACTCGAAAATGGTATTGATGAAGACCAAATTCACATAGTTGGCCAAAAGTTAGTCGGTGTTGAGGATCATGAACTCTGCTCCATTGATGATTTAAAAAGGGAGTTTGAAACGGCAAGTCTATTTGATGAAAAACTAATTGCTATTACTGTCGCAGGATTCCGCGCTGGTGTTAATTTTGGTCAGGAAATGAAAGAGACATTAATCAATACCTGGGACAGTAGTATTGCCAACATTGCAGCAGTGGTCCAGGCCAACATTGGTCGTGCATGTGGCTATCATCAAAATACACAGGCAAAACACTATACCAATCTAGATGCGGTTCGAGCATACAGTGAGTTATTAGAGCATTTAGAGTCCCAAGATAAGGACAAAGAGTTTGAAGGACTTCAGGACGTATTTGAACAAATTTGCGCTAAGTATAATGTCCGAGGATTCGACAGAGGCACTCTTGTTACACCCACAGTAGAAACTACCGTAACCAGAAAGCTTGATGACTCAAAAACATACTTAACCAAAGGTTACATTGTCGTTCCTGGTAAGCTTACTGATTCAGATTTTGATTATAGTGCATTGACTACTGACTCTGAATTACTAAGCGCCATTCAACTTATTAGACAAGAACTGCTCGGCAATGATGGGCCGTTTCGTAAAAAAGGTCGTGCATTACGTGGAGAACATCAAAACTGGATTAAGGCTCAATGGGTTAATGGTGTCACTTATAATGACTACACAGCTAGTTGTGCTAAATCTAGGGCACAACATTTTACTCAGAGCTTAAATAATGGTGAATCCGTCGAATTCAACCGCATTGTGAATCCTGGCGGTGGTGAGAAAACCGAAGATAAACGAGTGATGGCCAGTATCTTTAGTATTTATAATTTGTCAGGACAAATGGACGCCTACAAGCGTGCTATGGACATCGAAGATATGGCAGAAATTTGTACGCTATTTGATATCGAGCTAGATGACACGTTAATCTTGCTCTATCAACGAGGTGATTACTCTCAAGAGCTAACCGATTCGATCGTACAAAACGTTGAAACTATACAAAGTGGTAGGATTAAACATAAAAGCGTATTTTAGGTAAATGCACTAGCATAGATCAAAAAAGCCGCTTTTATAGCGGATTACGTTACCAATGATAACAAACAACATTTATACAAATCCAAGTGTAACTAAAACACAGTAATATAAATGGTCCTTGAATTAACTATAGGCTCTCAGCTATCGCTCTAATATCGATTTCGTAACCATAGTACTATTTCTATCAACGCTCGAACCACAGCATTTTTTATATTTTTTACCAGAGCCGCATTGGCATGGACTATTTACTGGATACTTCTTTTTCATAACTTTTTGATGCACTTTATTTTCGTTAGCAGACAAACTATCAAAAGCCGCTATAACCGATAACATTTTTTCTTGCATAACTTTAATGCCATCATTTAAAAACATATTAATGAATAAAGTAGCTTTATTACTTCCGAGCCCTTCTGCTTTTTCAAGTAAAAATCTTGATCGAGTAAGATCTTTAGCAACAATATCAGCATGATATAAAGCCTGTCCTAATTCGAGCATTGAAGAAACACAGCCTAATTCGATAGCTTTTTCTATATAAAAAAGGGCTTTATCGAGTTCTTGTTCGCATGCTTTTCCATCAGAATAATAATAATACAGCCACCGTAGTGCGATAACTTGATCTTCCGCAGCCGAAGACACTAAAAGATCAAATGCTTCTTCGTATAGTGCTTCTCTATATTTCAGAGCGCCGAGAAGCGCTTTTGAAGGTAAATTTCCTTTTTTTGCTGCAACTTCTAATGCTTTTCGGCCTTCTATTTTGAGTTCTTCACTAATAGAATCGGATAAAACAACATCGGCAAAGTGGTATAGATACTCGGCATTGGTGCGACTATACATATAGTCAATGCGCTTATTTTTATCCGAAATATAGGATAAAGGCACGCCATCAAGCTCAGCATCTATTTCAATAGCAGCTCTATATAACTCTGCAGCAATACGTAACATTGATTTTTGATGCGCCGAGTTTTGTTCTGTACAAACTACGCTTGGATTTGTACCTAAATACTCTTCGAAAAGCCTTTCAACAGCCTTCCCCGCCAAAAACTTATCTTTTGCATTATCAGAAAGCATTGCTTTCGCAATTAACTCTTTATATTCAATATGAACTAACTGATCTTCTACTACTTTATAATTAATCTTATGATTAAAAAGTTGCTGTCTGAAATAGATAAATAATGTGCAAACATCTGTACGGCAATGTGCAGCATCTTTTGTTAAACTGCCAAAGTCACTAATAACTGAATCACTTTCTTCTGAGCTTCTAGAATGAACGACTGAATTAGCTGAGATTCGTATTTTGTGTAGCCTTGAAGTTGTCTGCCTATCTATATAACCAAAGCCTTCTAACTCATTAATAACCTCAAATAAGCTTAACCCAAAACAGTGACTTAAGTCATAATGTTTAGCTAACCTATCGCACAGTAATTCAGTTATTTGCCTAAAGCGCATTAGTGATAGATCAGGAAAAAGCCTATAAACCTCTACTGCTTCAGTATATTTTGTCGCTACTTCGTTTCCAAAGACCTTTGACAATTCAATATCAGAGATAGAAAGTGCATTTGTATCCATACGAATAAACCAATCCTAAATTATCAACGTTATATTTTTACTTTCTTAATCTTTAGCACTGGCGTTAAGCACTCTTGTAGGCTCAAACCACCGTGATTGTAGTAATCCCCACCAACATAACCTGCAATGCCAGGAGCCATCGCAACGGTCACACTTGGGTTCCAATGCCAAGGAACCGTTAACCCAGATGAGCTCATATTGTCTTTTAAAATAGCACAGCGTGCTAAGCGCTTTTTAACCGATGTTTTAGGGATACTCGCCTCAGCCAATTTGTTTGGCACCCAAAGCCAGCCGTGATCTGTTACCACCTTAATACGCTTCCATCCCGCATTGAAAAGCCCTTCTATCCGAGCTGCAACATCATTAAGCACAGCATCAATATGCAATGGCATTTTACGTTGTTGAGCATGTCCCATGTTGTCGAGATCGCCCGTTTGTACCCAGGCATAACCATTGGGTTCACCAGTTTCTAAACCATCTAGATATTGCCAACCTTTTTCGGCTAAGGCTTTTTTAAAATGATAAGAAGAAAACTCTGACTCGGTACCTAATAGAACAGGTGTAAAGTTTTCATTATCTTGTAAGCCCGACAATAAATCAGCCACCGGCGTAACCGCAGCTTTAGCCGTCGCAGTTAACGATGGTAGTGCCGCCCATTGGGTGGTTAAATCGATATTAAGACCAAGCCTCCTTAACTTAACTTCTAATAATTTCGCAGTATCAAAACGCAAACCATCAACAAAAAAGATAACCTCACTGCCTACTGTGTAATGTGATGTAGATTCTTTAATTTGATTATCCCCAGGGTAGCCATTTTGCTCCACCAAGGTTTGGAAATTCAATGTTACCAGCTCTAACCAAGGCGTATAGATAACCGTTAACACATCAGCAATCACTTCTTGCTGGTGGATATCTTGCGCCTTAGCCATGGCGGCAATGGCCGAAGCATCAGCTTGCCAAAATCGTTCTTGGTAAAACTCTGCCATAGCTTGAGGTGTTGAACCACTAAAGGGGATTTCTGTATGCTCAAGCACAGCTTTTAACTCAGCTAATATTGCTAGCCATGGAGATAAACCTAATTGAGCCCAAACCCAAGATTGGCGCTGGTGTTGTTCGCTCCATAATCGAGTAATAACCGCAGCAATATCAACACGCATCTTATCTTTTAGCGCTTTAAGCTCGCTTTCAATCATAAGTTCGTCACGGTTATTCTCAAATAGGTAATGCTGCGCCTCAAACGCTAAGCCTGATGGCTCAACGTCAGTTAAACGCTTAACCAGTAGAGGGAGGTTAGATGCGGTATCAATAAAGCGCTGCCACACGCTTTGCCAAGCCCCATCGGCTTCACATAGCAGAGTTAATGGGATATTCAGTTGAGTCAGACTCGGTGTAAAACCGTAATTCTGAGCGCAAGATTGCTTGAAAATGTCCCATTTATTGCCTTGCCATTGGGACTCTTTCTCTTGGGGATTATTCAACCAACCCAAAATATCCTTAGCAGGATCATTTAATACAATGGCATAAAACTCATCCGCGGTGAGTTTCTTACCTTGTAAACGGTCTGCCGGTGATTCAAGAATATCCGGTAACACCTGAATTATCGCATCCAAGGTTTTTTTATCTTTAGCTAAATCCAGGCCTAAACCGACATTGGGATTGGTCAGAAATGACGATACGCTCCAATCACGGCCAGCCGAATTATACGCCCACCAGCAACCACGATATTGAAGCTCTGCTAGCGGACGAAGATAATCAGGGCACTGCTCAATAGCACGTAAATCTTTACGTCCTACTCCAGGTAAATAGATAATTGGCGTTTTACCAAAAGGTAATTGGCAATCATCTAACATCCCCGCAATGGCGCACTTAATCCATATTGCAGGGCCTGTACGCTCCTCAGGCTTATACTCGCCAAGCTCAATCAACTCAGGCAGTTGTTGTTTGATAAACGGCATTGCAGACTGCCACTGCTTATCAATATCTGTCCATAAAATTGCCGCTGGAGCAACTTGCACAGCAGAATTGTAGGTAGCAGAGTTGCGGAGTTGCTCGATTAAATAATTAGCGATTAACATCTAAATTCCAATGCTGTTTACAAATTTCAACTAACTCAATTTGTCTATGGTTTAACACGTTTGGCGTCCACGTAGGCTCTTTAAGTACTTGGGTCGTCAACACATACGAAGACACACCATTCTTACCGCCAAAATAAGCCGTTTTCTTGCGATCAAAATCAAAGTTAGAAGCTTGTGAGTTTCTTCGTTGTGTTAACGGTACTAGATTAGCTAAACGATGAGTCCAGGTTTCTCTCTCTTCAGGATCTGGCCAATTACGTTCCCATTCACTGCTTTGCTCTACTGTTTGCGGTAAAACATGTTCAATAGTCAGCACTGAATGATCATATTTTGCAGCTCCATCAGAAAGGAAAGAGTCAACTCTTAAAATTAAGTAGTTCCTTCTACGAGCAGTCAAATGGTAAACATTGCCGTCAATCGATGAGATAAACTCTTTAATTTCATCCCCCGTTAGATTCAATGATGCAATATCCGAAGAAATCGTTTGCTCTATTTCAGCAAGCACTTCCCCATAACGTTCTATACGTTGGTTGATATTGGCCGCGCATACATGGAGCTTGGCTGCTAGACGTTCTAATTTAAAAACAAAATCTAAAACTGCATCACTATCTAAACCAAATTTAGCGATATAACTAATTGCTACGGGCAGCCAATCTGAGTTATCAATTCTATTCAACCAATAAAGCTTTTGATTAATATCACCTGCATTAAGCGTTGACTGATATGCACAATCACGCGCAATTAAGTAAGCATCTGCAAAGGGAGAGATCACATCATTAATTAATACTTCTGGATGAGGCGTTTTGGTAAGAACATGCTCTTTGAACTCTTCAAGTAAAGCACGCTTAGCCTTAGTTTTCGCGTAGATCATGCGAATATAAGTAAGGAGGTCATTTAAACCATCCCTTCCGGTTTCGACCTCTATCGCTTCCCATTTATCATTAAACTGATCACGCTTTAACTCTGTTATCTTCCCAATTGCATCAGCTTTAATCAGGTCAGATGGTAACAAATCTAAGCCACGATTATTGAGTACCGAGAACACACGAAATGCTGACTGTTGACTTGGTGACGTTACAGCAACCAAAAAACAACGAGTCATCAAAAATACCCCAAACTCGATTAGATCATCTTCTGTTCTAAAACTTTTACGAAGATTATTCTGCAATAACAACGCATTCTTGCAAATATTAATCTGTGACTCATTTGCTAACATAGCCTCATCAAGCGCATTAAGTTCTTTAAACTTGAGCGCCTGTACTGTATTGGCAAAAAATGCTCTATCTCTCTGTCTCAGTGCTAAACGAGGTTTTGATGGAATACCTTGAAATTTCTTTCCTGGTTCCTGAATATAAGAAAAACATTCACTTCTTGCTTCGTCATCATCAACTAAGGAAGTCAGTGCAGCTATCAATATTGTCAGAGTGGTAAGTCGTTGCTGACCATCAATGACTATTGAATGAGGCTTACTGTCCTCTTTCACCAATACAATACTGCCTAGAAAGTAACTTTCATCCACCTCATGGCGATAAAAATCATACAGATCATCAAACAGTTCACCTGCTTGCTCTGTCGTCCAGGCATAAGGTCGCTGATAAGGAGGGATCTCATAGTCGAAATCTGAACTAAATATTTTTGACAGGGCATATTCTGCCCCTGTTATATTTTTAGACATCCTGTTGTCCTTTTACGTCCCTAGCCGCTTTTTTTTTCAGCCAGCGTTAAATGGTGATCGTTGATGCGATCACCTTCTTTGCCGCCGTACTCTGGGCCAAGATGAAACCAAGGTGCAGAATCGACGTCGCTGCCGCGATCTTTTTTCCAATGGATATTTGGTGCCGCACGTAATACCCCAGCGCCTTTTTTACCCATATCTTGGGCGTACATGAATGGACGAATATTTAAGCGTACCCCATCGTTTAAGTCTGGGTTCCAGCCAATAGGCTGTTCGGCTAAAGATTTCCAGCGCACGAAAATATCCAAGCCTTTGTCACCCGCTAAGATTGCCTCGAGTTGTGTCTTTAAGTTTTCAGCGGCAGATAAACGAATATCAGCACCATCGATACCATCGGCGATACCGCGTTTTTGGGTACTGATCCAATCATCGAGGTAAGTATAAATAAGACGTTCAAGGCCTTTATAGTCCAGCTTGTGGTAATTGACTAATGCCGAAAAACCATCTTTTAAACCATCCCAAATCTGCCAGATGAAAGGCCTATGTTGGAACAGCTTACAATGCTGTTCAAAAAATTTATCACGAAGCCAATCATCTATGCTGGTGGACTTCACAGCCTTAAGCAGCTTAGCCTCAACCGAGTTTGACCAGGCTGAGCCATAGGCTTTTTGTAATATTACCTCTACACGTTTAACCGCATTCATTTCACCACGAATAGCCGGGATACAAACAATGCCATCGTCATCGACTAGTCCATTAAAGTCAGCATTTTTTAGCATCACCTGACGCATTTCAGGTGCCAGTTCCATGTCTTTGTCTAATTCAGCAGGCCATTGGTAGCCGAGTAAGCGGGCGACGGCGACTTGCAGTACGGTATCATCCTGGCGCGGGTTGCCTACAGCAGTAGTTTTGGTTTCTTCACTCCAAATTACAGATTCACAAGGGTGACCATGGAAAATCCATTGAGTCGGGTCGTCTGTATAGGGTTGCGGGAGGCCATTTGGATATTTGTCTTCAGAAAGACTTCTCCAATATGAAAGATCAATAGGAGCTTTCACTAAAGTTTTATTAGTCACAGCTACTTTACTATCAAGTAATTTAATTTCTTCTTTAAATGTGCTTGATTGAACATAGCAATAAATAGCTTCTGTATCACTTTTATCAATTGGTGAAATAACAGCTGTACTCTTATCAAAAAGAGATTCGTGATATAAGCAACATCTAAGCTCACCAACAGGCGACACTAATATTCCTTTTTTATTGTGAGCCAAAGCTCCAGCTAGTATTGCTTTACCGGCTTTTGCACGTTCATGAAGCTCACCATTTCCCTTTTCCCAGTAAATAACACTATCCATACCACTCCAGTCACCTACACCAGTAATAGATGTTTGTACAAATTCCCAATTAGCATTTCCAAATGGTACCTCCCATTGTTGCCTCATGAACATTTGAGAATCTTTTGTACCAAGACCGTGCACGCCATCTGAATACTTTTCTAACAAAACTTTATTTAGATCAGAGTTGAAAACAAACCTGTAATCTGGTTTTTCTAGTAAATTACTCTGTAAAAAAACCAATGGCTTCATTGATTTCAAAATAGTAGATTTTAACTTTGCAGAGTTTAATTCGCTTACATCATAAACATTGATATGGTTTGGAGTCTCAGATTGCAAGGAGTCCACGTCAATCAAAGATACTGACACCGTCTCACCAGATATTGTTTCAAAAGCTCTAGTCCCTAACCTGGCATAAGACACTAAAGTTCTATTGTTTAAAAAGCTGCACCTAAAGTCTTTGTAGCCCGTAAGCTGAAATACATTTTGAGGTAAAACTATTGAAGATTTTCCGGACGGAGCAAGTTTGAATGCCCTACAAGTCATTACTGCTGCAAGGTCTCTTCTAGCATCATAGTAATGTGTCTCAATAAATTTAGTCAATTTTAAAGATTGTTTACCTCTGGTTAAGTAGGGGACGTTTGTTACTACCCACTGATACTTATCAGCTAACAATCCAGCCGCCATGGCTAAACCTTGCGCGGCAGCTTTAGCATCGCTACTCGCATCAGATTTAATAGTTATCGCTTGTTGTAGCAATTCCCAAGGTGGAGTTTGACCTTCATCTAGTGATTTAGTTGGATCAATCAAACTACCCAGAGTTGATGAATCTTTAAAGGTATGCTGCATCCAGGTGATGGCATCAGAAAGTGCTTCATCACCCTTAGCTAAATCTTTCCACTCTTTTTGTGCTTCAGTAGTCGACATACCCGAGCAAGCCAATTGCAGCTCAGGCAGAACACGATAACCACCCGCCCCAGGATATCGCCATGCTTCAAGCGCTAAGGCAAACGCAGCTAACTCCACACAGCGTTGGTCAAGCTCTAGGCCATGGATGTTATCTTGCAATACCGCATTCACCGCCTCTTTAGCCGTTAAGCCTTCAAGATACATGCGCATTGGAACTAGCATTAAAAAGACTGCCACTAAGAAGTGGCCAGAACCACAACAGGGATCGAGGGTTTTCAGCTCGCTTAAATGCTCAGGCCATTTGTCAAAATCACCTGCAGCACTCTTCCAGCTGCCCTCATTCTGTTCGCTGTCGGCACTTTTATCTTCGCTGTAGGCACCTTCATCCTT
Source organism: Shewanella sp. 1180_01 (assembly GCF_052850535.1). Lineage (NCBI taxonomy): Bacteria > Pseudomonadati > Pseudomonadota > Gammaproteobacteria > Alteromonadales > Shewanellaceae > Shewanella > Shewanella sp. 1180_01. The sequence goes on along the minus strand of NZ_VXCT01000047.1, from coordinate 19,672 downwards.
AACAAAGCGTAGGTACTCAAGTGGAACACCAGGAATAGCGGCCAATTCACGCAGTTCTTGTTCGCTGTTAGCGCGGATTAAATCATCACTGCTTAAGCGGCGTTTAGCCCACCAGGCACCTAAGGCATTATCGAGCAAAAAGCTGACCATATAGGGTTCGGTAAATAACTGGGTAACTGGACTTAACTCTTTAGCGCCTATCTTTACCCCAGACTCATTCACCTGCTTTTTCTTTTTATTTTGCCAAAACTGATAACACCAACCCAGGCTGTCTTGGGCTTGGAAAGTGGCTAAATCTAACTCTGCGATGAGATTTTCGAGAGTATTGATATGGTTGATGGATAACTTAATCGCAAATACTGGTGAGTCGGCACGAAATATTTGTGGCAACATTTTTTGTGCCAAACGCCCTGCCAGCTCCCAGCCGTCTTTGCAATCGGGTTCTTCTTCGGCAAGCTCGTTGCACTCATCCAGTGTTACCGGGGTGCCTTCATACATGAGTAGATTATTTTGCTCAAGATAACGGGCAAATAACATACGATGCCAATGCTCGTAGGCCATTTCATTAACCAGTGACTCGGTTTCTTGCTCGCTACCCTCGAGCTTATCGCCTAACTGGCGAGCATGGGCGCGCAAAGTGTTGCGCAGCTTACGCTCATCATCGGATAAATAGCTGGGTGCCTGGGCATCAGCTACGCCTAGTCGTGTTAGTGCATCTGTGACTGCGGCTTCAACCACCTCGCGAGCTTTTTCAACTGTCGTCTCTAATTTTTTACGTAATGCTTTATCGAGTGAACTGCGCATAGTTATCTCTTAAATTTGTTAGTCACAATTGTCTTGCCGCTAGTGTTTAGACTCGATCAATTAGTTATTAGTCATCAACCGTTAGCCATATATGTGATAAACCCTTGCTTGTGTGATGAACACATATAGCAAGGGTGAGCGGCTAAATACGATATAGTAAGTAAATGCACCATTTAAGATGGCACAACAGGCCCCTTGGCGAGCTCTGCTCGTAAATCTTTTTCGACTTTGTCCAGCCAGTTTTGTAGCTGGGTTTCGTCTTCGATTAACGGCTTATTGAGTTTGTAATACCTGACTTTTGGTGTCAGCTCACTGATGGCATCTTTAAGTACTTGGTCGAAAATACTCGGTAGCGCTGCAGTTTTATCACTCCATTGCTCGAAATTGATCTCATCGAGCGAATCGAATACGCCTGCGGCATCACTCACATTGACTTCGGGTAATTTATCAAGATGACGTTTTTTCAAGAATTCATTGCGTTTAGTTTCATCCAGTTTTTGCCAGTTTTCATCTTCTTCTAGCTCGAGCATGCAAGCTTTATGCTCTTGCTGGTACTCGTTTAACCGACTCGTTAGCGTGTCACGTAGGCCATTGACCGCTTGCTTGAGTAAGGTATCCACTGGATTTGGATCGTCTAACAAACTGCGATTAGCGATAATCGCTTGGCGCTCTTTATCTAGGGCAGTAAAAATACTTAAATCTTTGGCATACTTAAGTGCGAGTTCAAAATCACTCCAACGCGCTTGGCGAGCTTTAACTTTATCTGCTAAAGCCTGCCAATCTGCAAAATCGCTAAGCAATTGTTCTTTATTATCGAACACCTGTTGTAACTGGTCGTTACCAGAATACATCTCTAAATCAGTGAGCAATTTAGTACTAGGCGCCATAGGTAATGGTGCTTCACCGCCAGCACGACGAGCAAGGTTACGAGCATTAATAATGGCTTGCGGTAAATTGGTTGCTTCTTCACCTGCATTGCATGTTTGATCATGCAAAGTACTAATGACCCCACGCACCTTGATTAACTGTACTTTTGATAACGTGACATTTTCTGGGCGGAATTTTGTTTGCGATATAGAAGACCGGTCTAGTTTTTTAGCGTCTACCGCTCTCTCTTGGCTGTCGGCGGCGCGTAAAACATTGGCTGCTACCATAGCAAGTAGTGCACCATCGATAGTATCTTTACTCCAACCAAAAGGCGCTTGGCGGAAGTTATCGACAATATCTTTGCCTGGCTTCATTGAACCAATAAAACGTTTTATTTCGGCACACACTGGGTGTTTGTCAGCATCATCATTATGGCCAATAGCTTCGAGAGCATTGGCATCAGCATGCTTACTCGCACGCTCAAACACTTTAGCCCAGCCTTTATCATCGGCCATTTTAAATTTATGGTACAAGCGCTGGCAGGCGATTTCACCGGCATTTTGAATTTGATCTTTTAGATTTTCACCTTCAACCTCTTGACCACCCGCTAAGCGAACTTGAATTTGCGAGAAGATATCTTTCAGCAATGCCTTTTTAGTTCGCTCGGCATCCCGTAAGCGAGTCTCCATGGCATCTTTAGCTTCTTTGCCTGCGTCGGTAGTAGCACCACCACGAATGTCTAAGGTGTTCTCTGCTGCTTTAAGCGAGACAATTGCCGCTTGTAATTCACTACGGTGCGATGTCGGCACATGAATAAAGATGGTTGCCTCATCAGGATCGCTACCCCGTGATAAATCATTAAACTGCTTCTCTGTTACTTCTGGTACCCAAGCGCAGATTTTTGTATTTGCATCTTTAGGTAGTTCACCCTCAAAAATCGCCGTGATCATGCGAGGCTCTGCAACACTGCCTTGGATAATGCGTGCTTGAGCAATTTGCTGACGTACATAAGTTTGAAGTTCTTTAGAACGGTATGACTCCAGCATTTGTGGGTTACCGATTAAATCAGATTCCTGACGGCGGAATTCATCGTACCAGGCTTGGCTTTCAACCGTTTGTAAGCGGTACTCTTGCCCTACTGTGGTTTCCATCGACATGATCAAATGCTCATCCTCGAGCACTTTTAACATTTTCGGTACGATTGGGCGCAGCTTGTGTTTATCTTGCTGTAAATCTTCTAATAATAGATCCGCTAGGCTGTCTACCGTTGAATGAATGCCATATTCAATATCACTCGGGAGCTTACTAATGAGTAAAATAAGTGCTAATAAGCGACCTTGTAATTGCTCATCTTCATTACCCGCTTTTTTACGGCTAATGGTTTCGTAAATATCTTTTGATATCACACCTGTTTGTAGCAAATTAGTCGCAATTTGGTCGTATATAAAATCTGCGGGGACCACATAACCTAACTCTTTTTCCGCGGTATTTTTAACAGCCTCATGAACCACACGTAATTGATTGCGTAGTTGAGAGCCAGTACCGGTTTTATCTAGTGCGGGAAGAATTCGCTCCCAAAAGCGACGACGGACAGGTAATAGTGGATAGTCTTTTACCATCCATTTTTCATCGTCTTTATTGTGTTCGATGGTACTACCACGCAAATGACGTGATATTTCACCTAGGTTGTTATCAATAACTGATTGAACTTGTGCTTCTGCCGAGCTTTTCTTTTGTAGAATAACTTTACGGATCACTGAATCCACGTCGGTATCTTCAAGCTGCACCGGAACCTGGAAACGGCCCAATAAACGTTGCAAGTTAGACATACCAGATAAGGCACTTTGGCCTGTGGCGATAAACAGTAATTTAGATTTTAATGCACTTGCACCACTACAGGTTTCTACCACTTCTTGTACATCAAACGCTCTCTGGGCATCATCACTGATGTACTGCTGTACTTCATCTAGCACGACAAGGGTTAACGGTAGCTCACCATCGTTAGATATTGCATCGACTAAAGCTGATACCATTTCGTCGTTGGTCACATCTTTTACAATAATATATTGAGAACGGAGCATCTCACGTACTTCTTTGGCGTCTGATGCAAAACCTGGGATCGCGCCTAATATGGCGGTATGTAGTATTGGAGATACATGTAGATTTTTAAGCTCTTTGTCCCAGCTATCTACACCGTCTTTTGCTTTAGCGTGAGTTTTTACATATTGTTGTACTTGAGCTAATACGCCTTCTGCTTTTAACCACATAACAAAACGTGCGAGATGATACTGCTCTGGTAAACCGACAGATTTAAAGATAATGCCAAGAAATGCCATACGCACTTGATCACGTACACCTGCACCGAGAGTGCCAGATGCGGCATGTAAACCACCGTGATTAATGGCTAGTAATGATAGCTCATCAAAATGTGCGGCAATGTGAGGAGGTAACTCCACAACACTGCGTGCATTGCTTCCATCATTTAGCGTTTGGTTAGTCCATAAAGTACGCAGCATTTTTGCTAAGTGAGACTTACCAGAACCAAAGAATCCACTAATCCACACGCCTGGTTGTTCACTGTTGGTTTTAACCGCATTTAAGTAGTGACTTAAAATGCTGTCCATGCCTTTGGCATAAGCACCATCACACACGAAGGTTTTTAATTCGTATTCAAGTGTTTCTAATGCTGCTTTAGAGTGATCGTCCTTGACTTGTGCGACACCATTGTTAGCTAAACGACTATTGATTGGATCGTTTATAAAAATTTCACGGTTTAACATCCTTGATCCCTATGAATTAGCTGAAATTGCGGTGGCGTGATATCCCCAACCGTCTTTTGCATCTAGTAATTGAAAATTATTGTTATGCACTTCGCCTGGGAAAAATATCACCAAGCGTCCCTTTACGTGTTCTGCTACGGCTTCAACAAGCCCTGATACTGAAGCAAAACCAAATAACGTACCGCAGCCTAACATTGCGATGACTTCATTTTCATCTTGGTCATCGACAAACTGTTTTGTAAGACGTTCAACGAGTTCATGAGCAAAATCACCATAAAGGCCTGTAAGGTACTCAGGGTCTTCAAAATAGGTTTCTTTGTAATCTTGTTCAGACATCCATGTTTCAAAGCTGTTGGTTAAGTCCAATAGCGTCCAAGGGTGACTATACTGCGTAGTGGCCTGTTCAAACTCGCCTATCCGGGCTCTTAGTTTTAGCTCATCTTCTTTGTGATAAACCAAAAAAATGGTTCGTTCATCCGCAGACACAGTTGATGGCCATGGAAGACTAATATGACTTTCATAGCTGTTTAACAGTTTTGATAATCTATCTGACATTACCTACACCTTAGGTATTTCAATATTTGGAAACGTGACTTCGACCACTTCACTGGCTTGCTTGAAGTTAATCAGTCCTCGAAGCGATGCGCTATGCGCTAGCTCAAAAAGCCTGGCTTTATCTTGGCTTAACAATTTGCACCAAAAGCTGTCAAACATTCTCTGGCCAGATAGGCCATTACAATGCGCGAGAAATAATGCATAGGCAACATGGATATAGGTAACTTTTGGCATCGCGCGATATTTTTTTGCTTTACCGGTCAAATAACCTGCTTGGGTCCAAGTACCATTAATATTCTGAGCAAATGATTTTAGTGAGGCAGGGCTGAAGCGTGCGGGATCATCTTTGGCCAAATGAGCTTCTACTGTTTCACGGGAAATATGTTCACCAGGCTCAAGGTTTAAGATCAGCTCTGCTGAGCCTCTTAATATAGGATCTCGTGCAACAGCTAGCTGTAATGCCAAGATGGCATGCGCATCTTCTGATAACGCCCAAAATTTACGTAAGATGTTGAACAATGGCACTTCTAATGAAAGTCCATAAAGATCAACTAGATGACGATAAGTTAACTTGCGAGATTTTTCAGTCGGCTTGTGTAAAATATTGAACTCGACAATATCTCTTTCATAGTCTGGACGCTTCGAATTTTCAGGACAAGAGAACAACAGTGTTGATAATTCTTGAATCATCATACTACGCGCTGAATGTGCACCATTTTTGCCAAATTTAAAGCCAATTTTGACAAGCTCTTCTGATTGTTCCATACGAAAGAGTAAACCTATGTTTTTCTGAACAAAACTTGTTCAAACTTAATGATTTAATTACTAAGTATCTTATCGCAATTAATATTAAAACTCAGCAAATAAAGTCTATCAAACGGTCTATTCGTGCTCAAATGCTAATTGGCAGTTTGAACCTCATCAGATCCCCCCATTTTCTATGGTAGGAATGTGAGATAAACATTAGCACGGTGAGTTTGTTGGTGTGATCTTAAGAGTGTGCTAACAAATATCGTCTACAGTATTCAAATGAAGTAATTAATGTAGCGTTTTCAAGTGGAAGGTGGCTTTCCATATTTCTATCAGGCATTCGTGACGTCACTCTCTCAACAACAAATGGTTGTACTCCCATTTCTAAGCGACGTTTATTTACTGTTTCCTGATACTCAACAGACATAGGATTGATACCATGCCTACGATTGTAAGAATCACTACCGCTATCATAAATGAAATCATACTCTTCAGGGAAAAGCTCCATACGCAGTGCACTCAGTTTGTCATCCATAAATATTTCTCAAGTAAATCAACCGAAAGAAGATACTCTCTTTTAATCAGTATCATGATGAACAATTGTAATATGCTAGAAACGCTCATATGTTGTTCATGATCACACAACCCATACTCCTATTTTTTCCAAAATCCATTTCTGTATCTCACCCTCCCCCATGCAACGGTCCTATCACCTGATACTGACTTAGGAATAATACCTTCATCAATATATTTGTAGATAGTTGAGCGAGAATGGCCGGTGCAACCGATAACGTCTTTTAGTCTTATTAGTTTCATGATGAGGTCCTGGTAGTTAATCTCATTCAATAACCAGTGACGGTATTTTTAAACTTGCAGCGCCTACTTTAAGCATGGTCTTCGCCATCAATTGAACCCACGCCCGAACGCATTTCCCAAACATCCAATTCGACATTTTTTTAGATATATATCACTCCAGTGCATAAGCCCATTAATGCTTTCAAGGAGCCTGATATGTCAACAAAAGCGATACCCACAAAAGCTGAACCTAACAACTCAATAGACCAGCCGATCAACCAGTGGCAGCAGACTGCCGAAGCGATCCTAGCCTCTGCCGCCAATATCATTGCCGAACGGTATGTGAAGAAGGACGCCTATACCAACCCTCAGGCCACTAAGGATTTTTTAACTTACAAACTGGGCGGTTATGAGCGGGAGGTGTTTGCGGTGATGCTGCTCGATAATCAGCATCAATTACTTGAATTTAAAGAGTTGTTCTTTGGCACCTTAGATGCCGCCAGCGTCTATCCCCGAGAAGTGGTTAAAGCTGTGTTGGCCGTTAATGCGGCGGCGGTCATCTTTGCCCACAACCATCCATCCGGCGAGTCTGAACCTTCGGCTGCAGATAAAAACATCACTAAACGGTTAACCGACGCACTGGGACTTATTGATGTGCGAGTGCTTGACCATATTGTGGTTGGCCGTACGCCAGTGTCCTTTGCTGAGCGAGGCTTACTTTAGCCCCGCATTCAAGCTGCTTTTTATCACTCCCAATTAAGGAGTTCAACATGATTGAATTTACCGACAGCTTTTCGCAGGCCTGCGTTGCTGAGGCCTGCGCCGCGTTTCCAGAACTGCGTAACCGATTAGTGATTGAGTTGATTTTGCCGATGTTTGTGCGGCCACTTAATGCCATGGGCCAAGTGATTGGCAAGCCAATTGTGGCACCTAATCCAAAGCTGCATAAAACCGTATTGAGTGTGTTTCACCGTGATGTGGTTGAGCACTTGCCCAAGGAGATCAGCTTTTGCCGCTATATTTGCCCCTGTGACACTTATGGTGTGCCTATGGGTGAATGGCAACGGGTGATCAACGGTGTGTACTTTAACCATGGCAGTAATGAGCAGCCCAATTGGAGCGTCCATACCTAATTTTGCAAACCGCTACCTACGTGTCATCTAGTCCACTAATCACTTGTGTTAGCCACTTGTATTTATAGCTGTTTTAGCTCGCCAGCTAACAAGCAACCCACTCCCAAAGTTTCACCCTTTCAACCATAGAGGTTCCTATGACAACCCTAAAACTTTTCGATATTGAGCACGCCTGGGGTCTACCCCGTAAAGTATCTCCCCGCTTTGGTGCGAGACTGATTTTGCGTGGTCTGCATTTGGATTATCTCAATGACAGAGCAAGTTTTGTCGGTGAGTTTTCCCCTGAAGTACACAAACGCTTCAATCACGCTTTCCCAAAATTAGTTAAACAACTTGAGCGATTAGTCGTCATCGGTGAGATAGATGCAAGAGAGCAGCACTGCGTAACCATTGAGTACCATGACTTTACCTGTGAGGCCGATACATTAGGCAGCCATGGTTATTTATATATTGCTGTCTATCAAACCGCTGACAAACCACTAGCCACATTAACACACAGCCCTTCGATAACCTTGTAACACCAAAGCGCATCCTAAATACCTCATCACGCTCCATCAGACTCGTTTCACGCAATTTTTACCCCACCAGCAAACACAGCAAGAGCCCAGGAGTTTTAGCTCCTAGGCTCTTGCGTGTGCGCGTAAATCAAAGAAGGAATATCCCATGAAGTTAATCATTAACCGTAACCAACTGCCAACGATGCCTAATCGCTTTTACCAAGTCATTGAAAAGGAACTGGCTAACGTCGATCCAAAAGATGCCAATGCGATCACGCTCAATTTTAGAGTTCCAGATTACAGCGCCGAAGCTGGTGGCTTTCATCCCGTTGAAGTACGACTAGAGAAACAGCAAGATCACTGGCGTTTCGTCTACATCACCGACTTTGCATTTCGCGGTCATCCCTTCCCTGAACTGGTTAAAGATATCGATCTCTGCTTTAACAGCAAGCAGGTCTATAGCCTGTTTAGCGGTTGGATTGGGGAGCGGGAATCACAGGGGCTGATTAAGTTGTTCAGCGATAACCTTGTCAGTTACCACCAGATGGAAGTCTATCAAGTAGAAGTGAGCTTGGATTAACCCGCATCGTTATTTCAATGTTGTTGAACGCCTGCAAGTTCCCGTAACCATAAAACGGGAACACTCAACCCCTTTCCTCATGCGGATCTCAACAACGCAAGTGCCCAAAAACACGCTATAGCAAAAAAGAGGAACATGACCATGCCTGAAGTTCAAGCCGTTAAAGATCAAGACACCGTTAAGCTTATCAGCTACCTACTGGAAAGACAGTTTAGCCAGCAACTGGCCGATGTGTGGAATATCGGCCTTAATCTCGCCCTGCGGATCTCTGACTTACTCTCGATTAAGTTCAGTGATATCCACGGCGATAGACTTATCATTAAGGAATCTAAAACCGGCAAAATTGCCAATATCAAACTCAACCAAAAGACGCTGGAACGGATACAGCGTATTGCGCGCGAGCATCCTAACCATATCTATCTGTTTCAGTCCTACCGTAATCAACGGGCGAAGCACATTAAACCCGCGCCTTTATCGCGCCGCTATATTTGCCGCGCCCTAGCGATGATTGGTGAAGAGCTCAAAATCGCCTTAGGCACCCACTCAATGCGTAAGACACGAGGCTATCTGCTGTATCAACAAACCAAAGATATTGGCCGAGTAATGAAGATGCTCAGGCATAGCGCCGAAGAAACCACCCTGCGGTATATCGGTATTGAGCAAGACGATATCGATAAAGACTTTGTCGAGTTAGAAATCTAACCCGCGCTTATCAGTAATGGATAGCGTCTCATTTTAAATCCTCACACAGCCAACTGACTATCAACGCGAACACGTACAGCCTTACCAAGGCTGCATGGCGAAATAGCACGTCGCAATGATAGAACCTTGGCTAAGGAAAATATTCATGCAAGTACTACAACCTGGTGATCACCTCGTCACCAATATCGATTTTCTTGGCTTAACCGAACACCATGGCCTGTATGTTGGCCATGGCAATGTCATTCACTTATCTAAACAGGGCATTATCGAAGAAATCGATCTGCAGCAATTTGCTGGTGGTCATAAGATCAGAGTGAAAAAGTCCAGCCTGTTTCCCCATCAAGCTATTGAGCTTGCACGCAGTCAACTGGGTCACAGCCCATACGGCGTTGCCACCAACAATTGCGAGCAATTCGTCAATGAATGCTTAGAAGGGAGCAGCACCTCCAATCAAGTCAGTAATCTCACTCACGTTGCCCTGCAAGGCTCTGCCAGAGCAGGCTTACTGGGAAGTACTGCTTCAAAGCTGGCCACGGGAACCGTCGCAAACGTCGTGTTAGCCTCTACCGCCGCTAAGATGACTGGCGAATACCTAGGGCTACCCGACAACCTCAACACGCTCCTAGGGACGCCAGGGGATCTTGTTGCTAAGCCTGCAGAATGCCTACTAAAAGGCACTGCGCAAACCCTCAGTGACAGTTACGATTGCTTAAGCCAAGGAGAAATAACTGATGCTGGGATCAAGCTTGTCACAGGCAGTTTAGAAACTGGCTTAAACACAATGTTGACTACTGCAGAAGTGGGCATCAATGGCGTAAAGGCCGGTGCTGAGCTGATATCCGATGCATGGCATTGGCTAAGGTCATAATACTTCTGCGACGGTATTGAGTGCTAAGTCACCCATTAGCCAAACCCTTTAAACGATAGTGGCACAATTCGCCGCTATCGTTTTTACCCCTCTTACCTTACGCTGATGATTCACCTGATACTTAGGTAATATGTGTCCCTGTTAAGCGATACAAATTATCATTCTAATATCCTTGAGCTTATGGTGTTACTAGAGCAGACGAGCAAACCGTGTAATCATTATTTTTTTGTACAACGTTATGCTAAGGTATTACCTAGTAGTACTAAGCATTACCTATGGAGTAACAGATGAGCACAATCAAACCCGTGTCGGTTAAATTAGATGCCGATATTAAAGCCAGAGTCGAGCATTTAGCCGAAACGCGTAAACGTTCATCACACTGGATGATGCGTGAAGCGATCCGTGAATACGTTGAGAGAGAAGAGAAGCGCGAGGCGCTGCAGCAAGAAGCGTTACGCGCATGGGAAGAGCACCAGACATCAGGCTTGCATGTCACCGGTGACGAAGTGGTGAGTTGGCTGGAGTCCTGGGGAAGTGAAAATGAAAAGGCTGCCCCTACATGCCACAAATAATCTTCACCGCCACTGCATTACGTGATTTAGAGCGCTTACGTGAGTTTCTTCGCACTAAAAATCCCCCCGCCGCACAACGCGCTGCCAGCGCCATAATCAATACCATTAGAAAACTGGAAAGCTATCCAGACATTGGCCGGCCTATCGATGACAATGACTTTAGCTTTAGGGAACTGCTGATTGACTTTGGTGATACGGGTTATCTGGCAATGTACCAGTATGATGGCGGTGAACGATTGACCGTATTGTGTATCCGTCACCAAAAAGAAGCCGGATATTGATAGAGATGGATCAGCAAAGAGGTCTTCGCATGGATGAGCGATTATGAATATACTGCTACTCTCAATAAACACAAAAGCAAGGGATTTGAGCCCCTTGCCCTTTACTTTCCTATTTGTACTAGCAGCAATCGTACAAAGTAAGTTAATCATCAACTTGTAGCCTACCCAATAATCGACTACAGCCATAATGACGACGTCCATCACCATAGGTCTTACTGTCAACTTTGGCAAAGTAACTTAACCGCAGAAACAACGCACGTAAAGTATGGTTCAGGTGAATCCGACCACGCTCTAATAGATAGCAAGGCGCTTTGGGAAAGTGAACTAAGCCTTGTGCTGCAACAACATCCAACGCTAGCGCACTCGCCCAAGCTTTAACGATTCGGTTATACAAATTAGGTCTACCAAGTTCAAATACACCTAAACTTCTATAAGCATTGCCATTAAAAAACAAACAAAGATGGTAATGTGATCGGTTAAGTTCCCCGGTTTCCTGCACCCAGATATACAGTACTTCACTTTGATGCACAAATCCTTCAGTATTTTTACACTTTGCATTATAATTTGCGTTAATTTTCGCTTTTAGAGATTCAATAAACCGCGTAACATAACGGTTATTATCGGTGTCAAAATAGTCAGGAAATCTCAAGTCAACTCTCACAGCGAAAACCTTTGCATACCTATTTAATGCGTGATAGATAACGTTAAAGTTATTGTGCAAATACTCCCCATAGACTCCATTTTTAAATTGAAGAATTGGCAGTCCACTAAACTCTTTGGCATTTAATAAGGTTAAGTTTCTATTGTTATACTGAGACACACCATACCAACCTTAAAGTTATAAAAATAACAACCCTAGATTATCAATATAATATTAACAACCTAGGAGTCGCAGCAATTGAAAACAAACGAGCCCCTCACAGAACAAACAGTCTGAAATAAAATATGCTCGTCAAGAAGCAGATGTCAAAACTATACAATATAAAAACCAACTCTGATTTTATATGCAGAAAACAATCAAGCTACACAGGACCATTTTGATTGATATTAAACAGGTTCATATCACGTTCAAAGATAATTCTGTCATAAGGAGCTCCAGGATACAAATCAATAACAACCGTGGTATTATAATCAAAAACATCAATAAGTCTATTCGATAAAAGTTCGTTCAACGCATCATTTAAATTCTTGCTTTTCCTTAACATAGGAGGGCCAAGTTGTAAGACCTTATTCTTTTTAATATACCGATACCCTCGATCACGATATGAATTTAACCATAGAGCTAGCTTTTGCCCCAGAATGACCTCCATAGGTGGTGGGCAAAAATTATTTAAAAAGTGAAAAGAGTAATAGCTCACCAAGTCAATTGCTGTTCTTAATGACTCAACTGATATTTTAGAGTCAAAATTATGTTCAAAATAGTGAATATTTGCTGCAGCTCTAGCAATCATTTCTGCTAGTTTTGAACCATGATCTCTGGCATTTTCGTAAATTCCCCCAGGAGCCATTTTAAATTCAATATCGTTAGATATATTTAGCAATAAATCTATCGCGTCATCTGAAAATTTTACTATTCTACGTTCCATTTATTTACCCTCTAGTAATTCTTCTATTCTTTGATTGAATTGATTGATAAATTCTTTCTCATACCTGATCCCATTGGTTTTCCGACCACCGCTAAGAGGCATTGGGAAGCACACTAAAAAGCGAGAAAGATAACCATTGCCTCTTACAACATCCTGTGATTTATCCATAAATCGTTTCAATGCTTGAGGCTGGATCATGATATGTGTAGTTAACCTAACACCTGAAAGCGTATAAGAATCTGTTGTTTTTCTTGCAACAGTGACATCATCTCCACTCCAAATGGCATTAAGCACAGGTGTGTTTGACATTAAGGCACTATTCATTAGCACACCGCCCTCACTTGACCCAAGATACGCATGTGGTGAGTCATTCTTGAGTCCAAACGTAAGCGCCGCTATCGTACTATCCTCATACATAATTCTGAAAGCCTTTGGCCGTTGTGGTTGTTTTGCTTCATGCTCGATCAACTCTTGTAAAGGATCATTTATTTCATTTACTTCACTTACTTCATTTTCTGTGTTCCTAGATTCCTGCATTTCTGAGCAATCTTTTTTTAAGCGACTTGGATTTAGCATCATGTACCTCTCTCAAAATCTCATACTTAATTAACTGTTCTTTACAAGATAATTCACGCTTTTTTTGGTAATTTTTAATCCCTGCCATTAATAAATTTTCAACCGTAGATTTTCGCTCACCTGAATCAGCACAAGTTAATAAGTTAAGCGAGATTGGACAAATCTTCCCTGTTGGTAGTTCAACATCTATATGCACCTGTAAGGCGGTAGAAATAGCAGCAAGTGCTGTACTGGCAATTAAGGGATATGCTGCTTTAGTAATTAAATAAGTTTCAAGTATCGTATTACCTAACAGAGTACCTTCTCCTATTCGAGGAAAAACTCCATTAGATACTGGAAATGTAATATATATATTTTTATTATACCGCCGCGGAGGTAAGTTTTTATTTTCAAAACGTTAAGACATATCAGTTTTCCTTTGATAATAAGTAATAGGATTAGTGAACAAAAAATCTTTAATCCATTACTGAACTCTTATTGATTTAAGCCATGCTTCAACCTCACCGAAATACCAGCCTACCGCTCTGGCACCAAGTGTCACCTTTTTAGGGAAAGTCGGATCGTATCGCGGAGAACGCGGGTTTTGTTTGTCATAGATAGTAGAGCGTGATAATCCAGTTAACTGAATAACGTTAACAAGTCTAATAATTGAATAGCTAGGCTGATTGTCATTCATAGTTGCCCTCATCGGTTGTTGAGTTGGTTGATTTCAGGCAACTTTATACGAAAAACAAGGATAAAATAGGAGGGTAAAGGAAGGTCGACTCACCAAGCAATAAGTAACACACTGAAAATATTAGATTTACAACCTCTCCAAATCATTTATTTTACTTTTAGATAACGAACCAATAACTCTCCATACTTGCAGTTTTCGTGACGAAATCCGCATGTTCCCAAAAACTCGACCACTTCAGAACTAACTTTATTATCACAATCACTTTTAAAAAATTTGCTAATTCTAAGTGCTTCAACTAAAAATGGAAACTGGCAATTAGGGTATTTATCATTAGATGCAACTGACGCATGAGAACCTTTTATACCACCAGGTTCTGCATTAATAAAAAATGCGGCTGACTCTGCCATAGTCTGTTTATAACCAAGCTTATTTTGCAGTATTATTGCCAATTTATTTGAGTTTATCCACTTGTTGTTTAGAGCTTCAAACAGTAAAAAACCAATCACAGCCAATTGATCAAGCTTGGAACGACCACGTAATTCAGTGGGAATATAATAAGGACTATCATCAGGGATAGAATCTAGATCATTGTGTATAAATTTGAGAATATCTGCCTCATAGACAGCTAATGAATCGAAGGTGACATCAAATCCAACTATTTGATTTAATGTACTATTATCTTCAGCCCAATGTTCAACAGTTTTATGGGTAAATACAATTTCGCTACAAGAGACTGAAATCAAGGCTGAAGGACTCAGCATTGAATAATCTTCAATCGAATTCATATTAGGCTTTAGGTTAATTTCTGGAGCTAAAATCAACTCACCACTCGTGTCAAAAGTCATTATCACGCTTAACAAGTTGATTGTTAGTCTTTTTTGTGCAATAAGCACTGGAAGATCTACTGCTTCAAGACAACCGTAGCAGACCCTATTTATTTGCTTTACCTCATTGATTAAATTACTTTTATTTTTAATCTGTTGTGTCATATCCCTGCAATGAGTTACTTTATTTGCATTAGATAGGATTTCCTTCATTAAGTCCTTTAAATGATACTCATCCTGTCCACGTTTGATAACCCACGCATTCTTATTATCAGGCACCCTGAAAAATATCGGCCTACCCTTATCCATCAAAAATTTTATGACAGAGGCGGTACTTTTATTCAAATTGACTGACGATAGCTGAACCACTCTTTCCATAGACTTATATCCTTAACTGTTTGCTATTTCTGCTACTAATAGCAGAAATAGCAAACAAGGTCCCTGTGTGTCAACCTAAGCCTGAGCCAATTGATTTTGAGATAACATATAAATCAGGGTACTCAGGATAACGAAAATACCAAAATCAGCCACCGCAGCCGATCCCAAGGTTGAGCCAATACTCAAGCTGGAAAAGTGGGGACTAGAGTAAACATGAAGAAATCATTGAATGCAGTAAGGCTAACTTGTTGAATGGATGTTTTGACTAGGCAAAGAGTTAACAATGCTAAACTTGATGGCAACACAGACGAGAGCTTAAATTCAAAAGTGTAATAAACACAAACACCCCAGTCTTAGGTTTTAAGCAAACAAGTTCACTTTAGTGATTTTCATTTTTAACTTATATAAAAGCCAAGAGGGCCCCATTTAGCCCTTCTTAAGCGATAACCATTCCAACCCCTGCTCTGCAAAGGCAAATAATCTATCGCTATAACCTTGAGAGATCACACTGCGGATGATCTCAGGGTCAATATTCAAATGATCATGTACCAGTGCATTACGCAGGCATATCACTTTACGCCAGTCATTTAACTCATCGGCTGGTTGTGCACCTCGTTGACACAGGATCTCAAATGCTTGGTAAGCATCCTGCGGACTATATCCAGCCAGTGCTTTAGCCCAATGTTTTGCAATGCAAATGCAAGCTTCAATAGAGACCTGTAGTATTCGCTCTGCTGCTCGATATTCGAGATTAGATAAGGAACGCTGGCTAACTAATTGACGTAACTCTCCAAACTCGGCTTGGTACTGGCTAAGGCTTAAACTCAATGACGTGATATAGGCATTATCCAAAATAATAAAGTGGCTTGGGGCTGAATAATCGAGTTCCATTTGCGACATAATGCGAGACTTTTCTTGCATTCTTCGACCTTCATCTCGACTAAAGATAAGTTTGTTGGCATTAATGATTCCGAAAGCCAGAGGGATAGGTGCTAGATTGATATCGACAACGGAAAGCTTCCCTTCGGCTAGCCCCAATGCCCTTTGCCAATCCATAGCGAGCAGTTCGGCTCTAATACGAGTATCAAGCACACTGTCCGCCTTTACCGGGTCGAATGCGACGGCTAAATCCCAATCGCTATGCTCGCTAGCATTTCCTTTCGCCTGCGAACCATAAAGCCATAATACCGCCACCTCAGAATGGCTTGCAGCTAAAGCGTTTAGTTGGTGCAAATGCTGGTTCTGGTCAATAGTCATTGGCTTGGCTTTAGGTTAGTCATGAAGTAAGAGTAACAACCCTGAGTCGGACTTAACAGGTTAGATTCGTTTGTCACGTCCCCTAACCTTTTGACTCAGGGAGATAATCTCTATTCGGACTTACAGGTCATGCCCCTAATTTTCTTGAAGTAGCTGTTACTGACAAAGAGCCAACTGCTGCAGTGGCAATATGGTTGCTCCACCACTCCATTAACTTGGTCCGTCGCTCTAGGTAGGTCGTGCGATTATAGGCACTGCGGATTTGGTTTTTATCAACATGGGCTAACGCTGCCTCAATAACATCACCATCAAAGCCTTGCTCGTTTAAGGTAGTACTCGCCAGTGAGCGTAAACCATGCCCCGTTGTTCTTCCCTTTAATCCCATTCGCCCTAATGCTTTGTTGATGGTTTCAGGATCTGTGTGCTTTTTAGGATCTTTAGATGATGGAAAGACAAATTGGCTCTGTTCACTAATCGGCTTAACAGTTTCGAGTATCGCGAGAGCATGCTCTGTAAGCGGGATAATATGCTCACGATTCATTTTCATGCGTGATTCAGGAATAGTCCAAAGCTTGGCATCAAAATCGATTTCTTCCCAACGGGCTCCGGCCGCTTCATTTGGCCTGGTCATTGTGTGCAATTGCCATTCAATCAAACACCGGGTCGTTAACAATAAATTGGCGTTTGCAATGGTCTGCAACAACTCAGCTAGCTCTGCTGGTTTTAATGCCTTCAGATGCTCCACTTTGCTTTTTCTAAAAACTTCTCGAATACCTGACAACGGATTGGCATGAATGTAACCAGAGTTAACCGAATAGTTCATGATTTCATTCAGTAACTGAGCGGTACGTTTAACCGTTTCAAGATGCCCCTTCTGTTCAAGGGGCTTGAGCGCGGCAATGGCTATAGGAGCCGTGAGTCTGCTAATCGCAATACTCCCCAGCTTAGGGAAGGCATACAGCTCAAGCTTGCGCCAATTACCTTCAATGGTTTTAGCCTTAATACTTCCCTGCTTTGAGTCCATCCACATTTGTGCAATATGCTTGAGAGTTTGAGCGTTCTCTGTTGCCGCTTTTAATTTGTTTTCAACTTTAAGTAATTGGGGGTCGATGCCTTCGGCCAAATGTTTTCGCGCTTCTAGTGCTTTATCTCTCGCCTCAGCTAAGGATACGTCAGGGTATGAGCCTAAACCAAAATAGGTGGGTTTGCTGGTGGAGGGGCGTATGTATCGAAATTCCCATGTTTTCCCTGCTGTGCGCACATAGAGATAGAGATTGCCACCATCTGACAATCTATAGGGCTTTGCTTCCGCTTTAGCATTGAGCACCGCTTTTGCAGTCAGCTTATTTGTACTTCTTCCCATACCGTTCTCCTCCCTCAAATTAAGCCCCAAAGTAATGCTTGATTTTGGCATTATTTCGCACTCTAAAATCAAGCATTACTTATCACTGAATAAATTCAGATAAATCAGGATATTGCCAAGTTAAATCTGGGCTATAAAATCGAGAAAATCAAGTAAAAAAACGACATAGAAAATGGGTATTTTTTGAAGTGAAAAGTAATGCATAAATTTGCCAAATTTCCTTGGCATTACTTTTGGCATTACTAAAGATTTCGGATGCTGTAGGATAGTATTAAACAATATAGGATGGTAAGTTATTGATTTTTATAAAATACAGATAAGAAAAAAGACGCCCTAGGACGTCTTTAAACTTGAATTTGGCGGTGAGAGAGGGAGTCGAACCCTGAACTATGCATGCCGAGTACGCTTATGCCCTTGTTTTTACTTCTTATGTTCAAAACTCAACCGGTCAATCTAGGACAGTTATGCCCCTTATTTGGTCCCAGTTTGGTCCCAGAAATTTGGGAGCAAACCTGCTAAGTCTGCTCCTTAAAATTGAGTACATACAAATCAGCCTACGATAAACTTTCGCATTATAAAAACTAATAAATAAATCGGATGCTATTATCAAGCCATACAAACAGTTTGTGCGGGCGCCCAAATTTTCCCAGTGTATATCCTTAGGGCACAATTGGAGAAAAAAGACGAACTCAGCACGTACCAGAAAGCACTTGTTAGGCGTTAGACCCTGTTCGCCGCTTGTTGATAATTAACCGAAGTAATGCAACCAGGCTGAGTAAGCCCCCTAAAAATAAGAGTAGAAAACCGATCGGCAGCAGGCCGAATGGCTCGTGTAACATCCCCTTCTCATCAACTGAGGAGCCGATTAAGTTAAATATTGCAAAACAAGTAATTCCACCTGGGCCAATGCTTTGGGACACTAGGTTAGATTGGCCTTCTGTTATTGACGCAACGAATGAGAATACATTGTTCTTTAAACGTGCTAAAAGTCATTTTCAGGAGATAAATAACACCGTAATATCAAAATAAATGAAACATTATGTTTGCAGCGGCTTAAGGAAGAGTAATGGATCCACTATCACAACTGTTTGCAGCTTATCTGCACACCGTAAGCAATAGTATTGCAGGGGTGTATCTCGATTCAATGAACACCACAGTAACGACACAAAGCCTAGTGTACAACGACACTACCATTCGATTTCAGCACCAACTCTGGAATGTCAGACCTGCAAGCGTTTGTTCTGATCTTGAGCAACAAGCAACACCTTTCTCCAAATGCACCCAACAAGCCAAGGCTATGTTTACCGAACTTTGTACTCAGTTATCCAGCATGGAGAATCTGAATCAGAAAGGGCGAAGCTTATCTAATATGTACTGCAATGCATCAATTACTTACAAGCCGATGGTTGCTTATATCAGCGAGCCAAAGCATAAGTCTGAACAAAAGTTAAAAGAACAAGATTGTAATTTGATGATTTTGAAAGCAATGCAAGATAGTAGTGCTGAAGTTCTAGAACAGAAGGACGTTGCTTGTTCGATTTAAAAGCTGAAATTTTTACAATTAACTTATATGTGGCCAAATTCACTATGCCACTATAGTTTTGAGGCCAGCATGAATCAGTCTGTCCTAGAGCGATTCACATAGGGGGAAATTCAAAGACCCAAGAAGGGCCTTTGAATAATATTAGTGAGCGGCAAGTGCTGCGTATATTTTAGGATCTTCTTGAATCGTCGCAAGCACTTTGGCTGCTAATCCTGCTGGGTTGCGGCGTTTACCTTCCCAGCTTTTAATTGTGTCTAAACTGACCCCCATCGTGGCAGCAAATTA